>JACCEK010000003.1 GCA_020112395.1 Aerococcaceae bacterium DSM 111021
ACAATGTGTGGTGATGGTAGCAAGAAGGATACACCTGTTCCCATGCCGAACACAGCAGTTAAGCTTCTTAGCGCCGATGGTAGTTGGACTTTTGGTCCTGTGAGAGTAGGTCGTTGCCATGCATTGTATGTTATTCCGCAATAGCTCAGCTGGTAGAGCGCATGACTGTTAATCATGATGTCGTAGGTTCGAGCCCTACTTGCGGAGTAGGTTAAATCGGAGAGTTGTCCGAGATGGCCGAAGGAGCACGATTGGAAATCGTGTGGGCATTTAAAAAGTGTCTCAAGGGTTCGAATCCCTTACTCTCCGTTTGAAAATATGATATACTTATGGTCCGTTGGTCAAGTGGTTAAGACACCGCCCTTTCACGGCGGTATCACGGGTTCGAATCCCGTACGGATCATTAACAATTTAATAACATGGAGGATTAGCTCAGCTGGGAGAGCGTCTGCCTTACAAGCAGAATGTCGGCGGTTCGATCCCGTCATCCTCCATTAGTATCATGGTCCGGTGGTGTAGGGGTTAACATGCCTGCCTGTCACGCAGGAGATCGCGGGTTCAAATCCCGTCCGGACCGTATATTAAATTGTTATAATGGCTTGGTAGCTCAGTTGGTAGAGCACTTGATTGAAGCTCAAGGTGTCGGCGGTTCGATTCCGTCCCAAGCCATCCATGGTGGGGTAGCGAAGTGGCTAAACGCGGCGGACTGTAAATCCGCTCCTTCGGGTTCGGGAGTTCGAATCTCTCCCCCACCATTGTATTATTAATGGGGAATTTTATAATGTCATCCTTTAATAGGGGCATAGTTTAACGGTAGAACTACGGTCTCCAAAACCGTCAATGTGGGTTCGATTCCTACTGCCCCTGTTTAATTAATACTATGATGGCGATTGTGGCGAAGTGGTTAACGCATCGGTTTGTGGATCCGACATTCGTGGGTTCGATTCCCATCAGTCGCCTATATATTTTAAAATATAGGTTAGAAATATATTATTATTGGGGTATAGCCAAGCGGTAAGGCAACAGACTTTGACTCTGTTACGCGTTGGTTCGAATCCAGCTACCCCAGTTCTGAAAGTACCATTATTTTAATGGTACTATTTTCTTTAACAATGGCGGTATAGCCAAGTGGTAAGGCACGAGTCTGCAAAACTCTGATCGCCGGTTCAAATCCGACTACCGCCTTTACTTAATATTATCGCGGGGTGGAGAAGTTGGCATCTCGTCGGGCTCATAACCCGAAGGTCGTAGGTTCGAGTCCTACCCCCGCAATTTTTAATTACATAATTAAACTAGAGACAATTACTTTATGCCGGTATGGCGGAATTGGCAGACGCGTTGGACTCAAAATCCAATGTCCTTTACGGGACGTGTCGGTTCGACCCCGACTACCGGTATTAACAGAATGTTGTTACATCAACGTTAAAGCACTTACCTATGCCTAGTAAGTGCTTTTTTTGTGCAGTTTTATATATTGAAGACTAATTACATTCCATGAATTAAGAAGAAAAAATTATTTTACTCAATTATGGTATGATTAAGAATGTACTTATTAAATTTAGAAAGTTGGATTGATGTGTAGTGGTAAAAGATTTTAAACAAATTCCGGTACAACAAAGCAAGTATCCCGGAACTAATAAGGTGACACTAATCCTATTAGGCTTAGTAACAGGGTTATTTAGTGGATTAATAGCGGTTGCTTATAGATATGTTCTAGCGGAGTTAGATACATTTCGCGATAGTATCTATGCAATGCCTTTATCATTTAATTATTTGTGGGTATTTTTATTAGCACTTATATTTAGTATTATCATAGTTTATTTATTAAAGTGGGCACCTTTGTCTGGGGGATCTGGAATCCCTCAAATTCGTGGTGAGTTATTAGGGAGAGTATCCATGAATCCTGGACCAACTCTTATTAGTAAGTTCCTTGGAGGTTCCATGGCTAACCTCATAGGGTTAAGTCTTGGACGTGAAGGCCCATCCATCCAATTAGGTGGTGTTATGGGTAAAATCGTGGGTAAATTATTTAAAACGGATAAGTTAACGACTAACTACTTAATAACAGCAGGAGCGAGTGCGGGTTTGTCTGCTGCTTTTAATGCACCAATAGCGGGTACTTTATTTACATTAGAGGAAGTATATGGATCATTCTCACATTACTTATTGTTACCAAGTATCGTTGCAAGTATTACAGCAAATTTTGTATCTTTTACACTTTCAGGTAAAATTCATTCATTTTCATTTAGTGTTTCTCAAACAATTGAGATGAAAGATATTGGCTGGGTAGTGTTAGTCGGTCTGTTTTCCGGTGTGGTTGGAATTTTATTCAATCGTATTATGGAGTGGACACGGCGTTTTTTTGTTTGGACACGTCTAAAACCTATCTATTTAATACCGATTATCTTTTTGCTGACAGTAATCGTTGGTATTTTTCAACCTGATTTACTTGGAGGAGGGCACCATTTAGTTGAACACATGGTTGCAGCGCCAATTAGTGTAAGTATGTTAGGTTTCTTACTAATTGGTAAGTTGATATTCACGAGTATATCGTATAATAGTGGTGTTCAAGGTGGTATTTTCTTACCTGTTTTAGTGCTTGGAGCGATATCTGGGCTGTTAGTTTTTCATTTGAGCGGTTTAGAAGCGGTTTATATGGTGAATTTTATTATATTAGGCATGGGGGCAGTAATGACATCGGTTGTTAGAGCACCTATTATGTCTATTGTCTTAGTGTTGGAGATGACTGGGTCATTTACTCATTTAATTATGTTATCATTCGCTTCAATTATTGCTTTTATTGTGGGAGAAACAAGCCAGACGGAGCCTATATATGTAACTTTATATAACAACTTGATGAATAAAATACACCCTAAAACAGAGGAAAAAAGCGAATTAATTGTATCTTACTTTACAATAGAGCCTGAAAGTCCTCTTGTAAACACGACACTTTCACAACTTGATTTTCCAACGAATTTACTCATTGCCGAAATTGAACGGGATGACGTCGTTATACTTCCAAAAGCAGATGATCAAATTAATACACTGGATACTTTATTAGTACTTCACAATGCTGTTGACACTGAACGGGTATTCGATTATTTTACGCATACAGGCCAATAAATATTAATATTCTATATTAAAGTGAAGAAATACTGTATAATAGTATAGATAAATTAGAGTTTTGTTTACTTATTGAATGAGTAATCTATATTAAGGAGTAATATGTATGACAACAGTAAAGGTAAGAGACTTAAAGAAAAGTTTCGGAACGAATGAAGTTTTAAAATCAATTAATTTAGATGTCGCTTCTGGTGAAGTGGTATGTATCATTGGACCATCAGGTTCAGGTAAATCAACATTACTACGATGTTTAAATCGCCTTGAAGAAATTAATGGCGGAACAATTGATATTAATGGAATTGATATTAGCAGTAAAAGTGTAGACATCAATAAAGTTCGTGAAAACATCGGTATGGTATTCCAACACTTTAATTTATTCCCACACTTAACAGTGAAAGAAAATATTACACTGTCTCCAGGGGAATTAAAAAAATTAAGTAAAGAAGAAGCGAATACTAAAGCAAGTGAATTGTTACACCAAGTAGGGTTAGCGGATAAAGAGGATGCTTATCCAAGCTCATTATCTGGTGGTCAAAAACAACGTGTGGCGATGGCGCGAGCTTTAGCAATGGATCCAGATATCATGCTTTTCGATGAGCCAACTTCTGCATTAGACCCTGAGATGGTTGGAGAAGTGTTAAATGTTATGAAGGATTTAGCTACTCAAGGTATGACCATGGTTGTTGTAACTCATGAGATGGGCTTTGCCAGAGAAGTTGGTGACCGTGTTGTGTTTATGGATGGTGGTTATATTGTGGAAGAAGATATTCCAGATAATATTTTTACTAATCCAAAAGAGCCTCGTACTAAAGCATTTTT
Organism: Aerococcaceae bacterium DSM 111021; assembly: GCA_020112395.1. NCBI lineage: Bacteria > Bacillati > Bacillota > Bacilli > Lactobacillales > Aerococcaceae > Aerococcaceae bacterium DSM 111021. The sequence goes on from JACCEK010000003.1 coordinate 3,943, forward strand.
AGACAAAGTATTATAACATTACACACTTATTCTATGTGTCTTCTCTTTTTTTAAGGGAAGGCTTTTTGTTTTTCAGTATATAGATATGTATATATTTGTTAGGCTATCTACAATTTTACATCTAAAATATATTTTAGATACTATTAAATATATTTATGTTAGATTTAATTACACAGAATGACACAAATAGGTTGCGAAACAAGCCCTATTTCGCGTATAATTGGTATTGTTAAAATAATATGAGAGAAGCCTCATTCAATATTAAAATTAAGGAAAGTTGGAGTGAAACATGAAATTTTTAAAATGGTTATCTTTGAGTTTAATTGTTATGTTAACCACACTCGTTACTACACCGGTAATGAGTACAATTGTACAAGCTCAAGACGATAATGAACCTTACATTATCGCTACAGATACAACATTTGCACCGTTTGAGTATCAAGATGAGAATGGTGATTTTGTTGGGATTGATATGGACTTGTTAGCGGCAATTGCCGAAGATCAAGGATTTGAATATGAGATTCGAGCACTTGGTTTCAATGCTGCTTTACAAGCCGTTGAGAGTGGTCAAGTTGATGGTATGATTGCTGGAATGGGAATCACTGAAGAACGTCAAGAAACGTTTGATTTTTCAGATCCATATTACGAAGCAGGTGTTCAATTCGCAGTATTAGAAGATAGCGATATTGAGAAATTGGAAGATTTAGAAGGACACAACGTTGCTGTTAAGACAGGAACAACTGGAATGGCAGCAGCTGAAGCAGTTGCTGATGAGTATGGTTTTACTATCTCAACCTTTGAAGATTCGGTTAATATGTATGAAGACTTAAATGCTGGTAACTCAGTAGCGGTAATTGAAGATTACCCTGTAATGGCTTATGCTGCTGAAACGGGTGGGATTCCATTACGTTTCATTGGTGAACAGATGGAAGTAACTGATTACGGCTTTGCTGTTCGTAGTGGTGAGAATCCAGAATTGATTGAGATGTTTAATGATGGGTTAGAAAATGTTCGAGAATCTGGTGAGTTTGATGAAATAATTAGTACTCACTTAGGTGACCTTGATACGACAAATCAAGAAGCAAATTCAAATAATGACGAAGAGTCTGATGAAGAGGTCGTTGTTGCTGATCCTGACACAACATATGTGATTGGTACCGATACAACATTCGCGCCGTTTGAATTCCAAGATGAGAATGGTGATTTTGTTGGAATTGATATGGATTTATTAGAAGCCATTGCCCAAGATCAAGGTTTCGATTATGAACTACGTCCACTTGGCTTTAATGCTGCATTACAAGCATTAGAAGCGAATCAAATTGATGGAATGATTGCTGGAATGAGTATTACAGATGAGCGACGTGAGAGTTTCGATTTCTCAGAAACGTATTTCTCAGCTGGAGTACAATTCGCAGTATTAGAAGATAATGACATAGAATCACTTGAAGATCTTGATGGAGAGAATGTTGCTGTTAAGACAGGAACTCAAGGGATGGCAGTGGCAGAGTCAGTTGCAGATGAGTACGGATTCTCAATTACGACATTTGAAGACTCTGTCAATATGTATGAAGATTTACAAACTGGTAATTCAGCCGCAGTGATTGAAGACTATCCAGTTATGGCTTATGCTGCTGAAACAGGAGGCATTCCACTTCGCTTTATTGGTGAACAGATGGAAGTTGCTGATTATGGATTTGCAGTTCAAAAAGATGAAAATAGTGATTTGTTAGCATTGTTCGACCAAGGTTTAAATAACTTAAAAGATTCTGGGGAATATGATGAGATTATTGCTACTTATTTAGGCGATACATCAATCGATTCTTCCCAAGATTCAGCAGATGCAGTTGTTGCTGATCCAGACCGTACTTATATTATCGGAACCGATACAACATTCGCGCCGTTTGAATTCCAAGATGAGAATGGTGATTTTGTTGGAATTGATATGGATTTATTAGAAGCAATTGCCGAAGATCAAGGCTTCAATTATGAGATTCGTCCACTTGGCTTTAATGCTGCATTACAAGCATTAGAAGCGAATCAAATTGATGGAATGATTGCTGGAATGAGTATTACAGATGAGCGACGCGAGAGTTTCGATTTCTCAGAAACGTATTTCTCAGCTGGAGTACAATTCGCAGTATTAGAAGATAATGACATAGAATCACTTGAAGATCTTGATGGAGAGAATGTTGCTGTTAAGACAGGAACTCAAGGGATGGCAGTGGCAGAGTCAGTTGCAGATGAGTACGGATTCTCAATTACGACATTTGAAGACTCTGTCAATATGTATGAAGATTTACAAACTGGTAATTCAGCCGCAGTGATTGAAGACTATCCAGTTATGGCTTATGCTGCTGAAACAGGAGGCATTCCACTTCGCTTTATTGGTGAACAGATGGAAGTTGCTGATTATGGTTTTGCTGTTTCAGCAGGCCAAAATAGTGAATTGCTTGCTTTGTTTGACCAAGGATTAAGTAATGTCCAAGCGTCAGGTGAGTATGAGACAATCATTTCGACTTATTTAGGTGAAAATGAAACGGCGAATGAAGAATCTAATTCTAATGGTGGATTCTTTGGCTTAATCGAACAAAATGGGCGCGCTCTACTTAGCGGACTTTGGACTACATTGTGGATCACACTAGTTTCATTCGCAATTGCAGCTGTCATTGGAATTATCGTTGGTTTAATGCGTACGTCAGGTAATATTATTTTATCTTTCATTGCGCAAGTATATATTGATTTAATGCGTGGTACACCGATGATTGTACTTTCATTCTTTGTATACTTCGGTATTCCTCAATTAACAGGATGGCAGTTTGGAGCAGTAGCAGCGGGTATTACAACATTAAGTATTAATGCGGCGGCTTATATTGCAGAGATTGTGCGAGGTGGTATCAATGCTGTTGATGAAGGACAGAATGAAGCAGCTCGAAGTTTAGGGTTAAATAATGGGATGACGATGCGTCGAATTATCTTACCTCAAGCATTCAGAATTATGATTCCATCATTCATTAATCAGTTCGTTATTACGCTGAAAGATACGTCGATCTTATCGGTAATTGGATTAGTAGAATTAACTCAAACAGGTCGAATCATTATTGCTCGTACGTACCAATCAGGGGCTATGTGGTTGATTGTTGGTTTAATGTATATTATCTTAATTACAATCTTAACTAAGATTTCTAATAGACTTGAAAAGGATGTGTAACCAATGGCAGAGGTAAAAGTAAAAGGGTTAAAGAAAAGCTTTGGGAATAATGAAGTTTTAAAAGGCATTGACTTGCATGTAAACTCAGGTGAAGTAGTATGTATTATTGGGCCATCTGGTTCAGGTAAATCTACGTTATTACGTTGTCTGAACCGTTTGGAAGAGATTAACGGTGGAGAAGTGAACATCAATGGCGTAAATATTAGTGTTAAAGAAACAGATATTAACGTTGTTCGCAAAAATATCGGAATGGTTTTCCAACATTTTAATTTATTCCCGCACTTAAGTGTTAAAGAGAATATTACTTTAGCACCGGTTGAATTAAAATTATTAACTAAAGCAGAAGCGAACGAAAAAGCACTTGCCTTATTAAACCAAGTTGGTTTGGATGATAAAGCAGATGCGTATCCAAGTTCGTTATCTGGTGGGCAAAAACAACGTGTGGCAATCGCACGTGCATTAGCAATGGATCCAGATATTATGTTATTCGATGAGCCTACGTCAGCACTTGACCCTGAGATGGTTGGGGACGTATTAAACGTAATGAAAGATTTAGCAGCTCAAGGTATGACCATGGTAGTTGTAACACATGAGATGGGCTTCGCTCGTGAAGTTGGAGACCGTGTTATCTTTATGGATGGTGGGTATGTTGTTGAAGAAGATCTTCCTTCAGTACTATTCACTGATCCTAAAGAAGAACGTACTAAATCCTTCTTAGATAAAGTATTAGTATAATCTATTAGTAAGTAAGGTAGCTTTCGAGCTACCTTTTTTAATTGAAAAGACTTAACGATTATTCACAAAAAATGTTGACCAATTAGTCAAATATACTTGTTGTTTAAGCGATTCTCAACTACAATATATCATGATATAAAGGAGCGATTGAATATGAAAAGTAGTGTAGAAAATGTAATGAGTTATAAAGATATAAATATACCTGAGGAGAAGTTAACGATTGAAATCCCATCTTGGGATGCAGTAGCCCAACCGTTAGTTGACCAGGCCCGTAGACAATATGAAGAGATGATTGGTGAACCTGTCGATGAATTGACTAACGAAATGGTCGAAGCCTTAACATTACCAGGTGTCCAAACGATTCACCAATTAAAACAAACTGGAATGGACGTGTATCAACGTAACCAAACACAGTTACAGTTTTATAATGAAGTTCTTCCATTTGTCTTAAATTATTATGCAGAGAACTCGAACGTTGTATTGAACAGTTCAGAACGCGACGCTTATGTTTCTGATTACCTAGTTCAAGTAAATGCTTATGCAGATCAATATAATATGCCATTAGAGCAATATGGTCGAGAGCAATTAAAGTTAGAAGGTAATATAAAGGAGCAACTAGAGAAACGTGCTGAAGAAGATTTTATCTTTAAAGTGATTGCTCATCGTGTTTTTGAAAACCAAGGTGGACGTCTAGATGAATCAGCTTATGAACAATTCATTCATCGTAATGTCGTTCAACAAGGAGCGGACGAAATCGAATTAAGAGAAAAATTCCCATACCAATCATTCAAAGAAATGATGCCTGAAATGTCATTATCACAAGACATTTTTGAACATTTTAGCAAATTAATTAAGTTTAAGATTAATCCAGATTCAATTTTACGCGTATAAGAATATTAATTAGATACTATTTAAGAGCTTGTAATAGTGCTAATATGGAATTAAATGTAAATAAGAAAGGAGGGTTGTATTGGAAAAAGAAAAAATTAAGCGTTACGGTATTATTGGTGGTATTGCAATGGGTGCTGTCATTTTATTGTACGTCATCTTTTCCTCATTTTGGCAACCCTTAATGAATCAATCTGCAAGTTCTTTGTCGAATCAATTCAGTCAAGCCGAAGAGATTACACCTGCCGAACTTGTTGCAGAACATCGTTATGACAAACTGCACTTACAACCGACTGCGAGTATATTAATTGAGAGTTTAAAATCTTCTGTAGTGAATGTAGGGGTAGCAAACCGTACAGAGACACCGTTATTAACAGAAGTTGCTGAGAATGATCAAGAGCTGATACCGGAAGAAGAATTACCGGAGATAGTCCCTTGGTTTTATTTTAGTCCGAATGTGGCTGTTGTCTCACCAACATCATATGCAAACCAAGAACGGTTGTTAGAAAAAGAGAGTCTTAATGATTTTGCTTGGTATGCATATAATGATACGGAGTTATTATACCGTAATGAAAAACCTTATACTGGTTGGTATAACTTACCTGGTGAGGGTTGGTTTTACTTTCTAGAAGGAGCACAACAAGATATTGGCTTTACGATGGATGAAGCGTCAGAGCTGATAGCGCATCGTAATTTACTGTTAACTTTAGTTCCAATAGATGATGTCGACTTCTTCTTTATTGAGCGTCCGTATGAGTATACGCATATGAGCGAAGTGACACCAGTTGATTATAATATTCTTTATAAAGCAACCGATTCGATTATTCTTACTGCTCCACCAAAAACTCAGGAATCTACGATGATAACGACAACCGAAGGGTTCTATGATATGCCGATGGAAGTTGTCGAAGAGTATAGTACATTTGGTGAAGAGTGGTTGCATGTTTATATCGGTTATGAAGAATTAGGTTGGGTTAAAAAGGACGATACATCTCAAGATTATGTAGAAACTTATTATAGTGAACGTGAACTACTTGATACAATGGAAGCAGTGATTTGGGAAGAGATTGGAATGATTAATGCGAACGTTGGGGCATCATTCATTAATAATGAAACGATGGCTCAAGTAGATATTAATAATCAACAGTTCTTTCCAGCTAGTACCCAAAAAATTTATGTGCTAGGTGAAGTTTACCATCAGTATAAGACCGGAGAATTAACACCTGACACATATGTTACGATGACTGACTGGGATAAAGTGCCTGGTGCAGGTATCATCCAAGGTCAACCAAGCGGAAGTATGTATACTGTGAATGAGTTAGTTGATCTTGTGACTATTTATAGTGATAATACAGCAGCGAATATGTTAATTGATGTTGTAGGTGGAGGATACATTATTAACCCGCATATCCATCAATTAGGGTTATACGAAACATATGTAAATGGTAAGTATTATAGTGATGATACTTACTTTACAACCACACCTCATGATGCAGCACGTTACTTTGCGTTATTATATAATAACCAAGTCAATGGTGCACCTTGGGATGAGATGTTAATCAATAAGTTAACGATGAATACGCATAATTTTTTACGTCAGTATATTCCTTATTCGACAAGTTCTTGGAATAAGTCTGGGCTAGGTGAAACAGAACAAAATGATATTGCAACCTTTGTGACACCATATGGGTCATACTCTCTTGCAGTTTATACTGCTTATCCAGGGGATTATGATGCGATTTCAGATCAATTAGGACGCTTATCTCTACGCGTACATGACCTGTTTAATGAGTTAAGATCGCAATTATGGATCACTGTTGAATAATGTAGGATGATATCAAGCAAGTGCCTTTAAGGTGCTTGCTTGTTTTTTGCATGGACGGGCATTTAATCCTAACGCATGAAGAATAGCCTTTTGATAATTTTTATATTGACAATGAACTCACTGATTCTTCATTTTCTTACGAAAGTCTAATGCTTGATATCGCCTTTAAGAAAACGGTTTGATATAATAGATTAAATCGAAAAGAAGGAAGTGATACCGTGAATCAACGTGAGAGTATATTGAAATTAATTGAACAAAATAGCCGGTTGGAGCCAAGTGAAATCGCTACGATGCTTGACTTAGAAGAAAATATCGTTGTAAAAATGATAAATGAATTAGAAGAAGAAAAAGTAATTATTGGATACCATACTTTGATTAACTGGGATAAGACTGAAGACGAACATGTCTCAGCCATGATAGAAGTTAAAGTAAGCCCGCAAAGAGGGCAAGGTTTTGATCGAGTTGCGAATTTAATCTATAATTTTCCAGAAGTGGAAGCAATGTACTTAATGTCGGGCGGATATGATTTTTCAATTGAATTGAAAAAAGCACCGATGAAAGAAATAGCACGTTTTGTAACGAGTAAATTATCAGTTATTGATGAAGTGCAGTCTACAGCAACGCATGTTATTTTGAAAAAATATAAAGATCACGGAACATTATTTGAGAATGATGATGAAGATCGTAGGATGGCGGTTTCTTTATGAGAGATTTCGTGAATGAACACGTTAAAAAAATAAAGCCTTCTGGTATTCGCCGTTTTTTTGATATAGCGAATGAAATGGATAATGTTATATCATTAGGAGTGGGAGAGCCAGATTTTGATACCCCTTGGCATATTCGCGATGAAGCGCGCGAGGCATTAAGTCGAGGGAAAACCTTTTATACAGCTAATGCTGGATTGATTGAATTGCGAGAAGAAATTGTCGCAAGACTAACTAAAAAACATGGCTTAACTTACGATCCTAAAGAAGAAGTTTTAGTAACAATTGGGGGAAGTGAAGCGATTGATATGGCACTTCGTGCGACAGTTTGTGCAGGAGACGAAGTGATTTATTTAGAGCCGGGGTATGTATCCTATCTGCCTTGTATAGAGTTATCAGGTGGCGTGCCTGTTCCAATAGCACTCAAGGAAGAGAATCAGTTTCGATTAACACCTGAAGAATTGGAAGATGCTATAACGGATAAGACTAAGATTGTTATAATGAATTTTCCGAATAATCCAACGGGTGCAATTTTGGAACAAAGTGATATCGAGGCTTTATCAAAGGTTATTATTAAGCATGATTTACTTCTCATCACGGATGAAATTTATGATGATTTGACTTATACTGGCAGTGCGCACGTGACACTTGCAGGTGAACCTGGGATGAAAGAGCGTACGATATATATTAACGGCTTCTCTAAAACGTATGCGATGACTGGTTGGCGACTTGGTTATTGTTGCGGGCCACAGAGCATCATGGAACAGATGATTAAGATTCACCAGTTCACTATTATGGCTGCACCGACAATTAGTCAATATGCAGGAATCGAAGCGTTAAAAAATGGTGATGAATCTGTGGAAGAAATGCGACAAAGTTATAATCAACGTCGACGTTATCTTTTAAAGGAGCTTCATCGAATTGGCTTAAGCTGTTTTGAACCGTTGGGGGCTTTTTACATCTTTCCTAATATTCAGGAATTCAATCTGACTTCTGATGATTTTGCGACACAACTTTTATTGGAAGAACGTTTAGCTGTCATACCAGGCTCTGCTTTCGGAGAAAGTGGGGAAGGATTCATTCGGATTTCTTACGCTTATTCAATTCAAGAGTTAAAAGTAGCGATTGGACGGTTAGAACAATTTATTCTGAGATTAAGAGAGAAAGCATACTACGGTGTGCAGTAATAAAAAAAGCCTGTTATGAGATAGAAAAATCATCATAACAAGCTTTATTTTAAATAATAATATATGCTTTTAGTTTGGATAACGTAACGGCATGAAATGAATAAAATTATATTCAATTTTATGACACTTGTAATAAGTATTTAGAAAGACTAGTAAGTGCATATGTTATTAAGTTGTTAAGTCAATCCTTGAATGACATTGATAGCTTTTTCATTTGTTAAGCTGTAGAATATTTTTGTGCCTTTACGATTATAATCAACTAACCCAACTTGTCTCATTTTACTAATATGTTGAGAAACTGTTGACTGTGGCAATGATAAAGCATCTTGAATGGCACCAACATTCATAACACCATTTTGTAATAAGGTTACAGCGATATTATAACGAATAGGATGTGCAAGCACCTTTAAGATATTGACAGTGTCGTTAATGTTACTTGTATTAATATTATTTTTTTTCATTTGTTTACCGCCTTTCAGATAGAATAAAACTCACTATTTTATTTTAGCATTTTTTCAACCTATTACAATATATTATATATTAAACTTTACATTAATTTCATTATAATATGTTAATATTCATAACATGAATATATGTTTATTGAAGTAACAAACTTATCAAAAATAGTTAGATGGAGGATTTTATGACTAAACAAAACGGACCATTACCAACACGTGATTTATTGAAAAAAGAAGAGACTTGGGATTTATCTTTACTTTATGCAACCCAAGAAGAGTACGAGACTGCTAAAGAATTATTTAAAGATCGAGTTGAGGCGTTCAATACGAATTATAAAGGTAACTTAACGAGTGTTGGTAGCATATTAAGCGCGTTAAGCGAGTATGAAGTAATCAATTCAGAATTGAGTAGAATTGGTCACTACGGCTTTTTAGGCTATGAAGTAGACAAGCTTGATTCAAATAATGAATCCAATGCTGTCAAATTAGGTCAGTTGAGCGAGTGGGCAGGGGTGAGATTATCTTTCTTCAACTCTGAATTCGCGAACTTATCTGATGAGATGTTAAATGAATTAACTGTTACTGAAGAAGGTCAAAAGTATAAAGGCTATATTGATCTAATTAAATATAATAAGCCAACCATGCTAGATCCGATTATTGAGGAGACATTGAGTAGCTTATCGGGTTCACTTTACAATCATAGCGATATGTATAGTGCTGTGAAATTTCAAGATATGGTTTTCCCAGACTTTGAAGTAGCTTCAGAGACATATAGTAATTCTTTTGCTGGATTTGAGCAGGACTTTGAAGGGCATATGAATAAAGAAATACGTCACGCTGCTTGGGAATCATTCCATCAAGGGTTAAGCAATCATCAACACACAGTTGCAGCCAACTATATTAATCATGTGCAAACTGAGAAGAAGATGGCTAGTTTACGTGGATTCGATTCAGTTTTTGAGTACTTATTGCACGATCAACAGATTACGCGTAAAAGTTACAATTTAATTATTGATACATTAACAACTGAGCTTGCACCAGTCTTTAGACGTTATGCTCGCTTATTGAAAGAAGAGCAAGGGCTCGATAAAGTGACGTTAGCTGATATTAAGATGCCTTTCTCAAAAGCTGAGCCGATGACAGTCAGTATTGAAGAAAGTCGTGAGATGATTGAATCGGCTTTATCAGTTCTTGGTGAGGAATATATGGGGTATGTGAAGCAGTCCTTTGATGAGCGCTGGATAGATTATCCAATGAACCAAACCAAATCTACGGGTGGTTTCTGTGCCACTGTTGCGGATGGACCTTCTTATATATTGCTTAACTGGACTGGTTTATTAAGTGAAGTCCTTGTATTGGCTCATGAATTAGGTCACGCGGGCCATTTCCAATATATTAATAAAAATCAATTGAGCATTACACCAGAACCTAGTTTATATTTCATCGAAGCGCCATCTACAGCGAATGAAGTTGTGATGTGCCAGTATTTATTGAACCAACCGATTGAGGATGATGCGAAACGTGCTTTAATTGCTGAATTTGTGACGCGTACTTATTTCCATAATATGGTGACTCATTTATTAGAAGCGGATTTTCAACGTAAAGTATATGAAGCCGTTGACAATGAAGAAGTACTGAATGCACCTCGCTTAAATGCTTTCTTCAAAGAATCATTGGAGAACTTCTGGGGAGATGCTGTTGAAATTAATGACGGCGCAGAATTAACATGGATGCGTCAACCGCATTATTACATGGGCTTATATTCATACACATATTCAGCAGGGTTAACAATCGGGACCCAAGTTGGTCAAAAGATTGCAGCAGGAGATCAAGAAGCGGTTGAAGCTTGGTTAGATAATTTAGCAGCGGGAGGAACAAAAGATGCTCTTGAATTAGCATCAGCTGTTGATGTTGATATGTCTGAAGCATCAGCTATTCACCAAGCCATTCAATTTGTAGATGAATTATTGGATCAAATCGAAGAGCTTGCTTAAGTTACAGTTGTGTTACAAAAATGGAGTTATGCAACAAAAGAGTTAAGGGTCATTAACAGATGGCCTTTAGCTCTTTCTTTATATTTGAACTTGAGTTAATATATCATAAGTCATCAAATATGATATTTAATTATTTTAAATATAAAGGGGTATTACATAAATGAGAAAATCACTAAAACTTGTGGCAGCTACAATTGCAGTTTCTGCTTCATCAATGGCGATCAATAGTGCTGAAGCACAAGTCATCGGTGATAACGAAGCATCAGGGACTTGGACCGAGCGTTCAATCGTAGATGTTGCCGATTCAATAAATAAAGAAATTTCTGAAACAGGTAAATATACAATTCAATGGGGAGATACTTTATCAGTTATCGCAGAAGCATTAGGGCTATCTGTTGAAGAAGTAACAGTATTAAACCAACTTGAAAATCCTGACTTAATTATTGCAGGATCAACATTAGCATTTAATGAAGAGCACCATCAAGTGACTTTCGCTAATGAAGATACAGGTGAAGAAGTGACTTACTCAACTGAGACTGGTGAAGAAGTTGAACCAGCAGCAGTTGTTGAAGAAGTTGAAGCAGTAGAAGAAACTGCTCCAGTAACTGAAGATGGATACGTTCTAAACACAGTTGAAGAATGGATTGTCCCTGAAGTTGAAGCCGCTGAAACAACGGAAGAATTATCTGATTATGCATCTGAAACAGCAGAAGTTTCTTACCCAGAAAGTTTAATCACTTGGGAAGATGCAATTGCTGAAGAAGAAGTAGTTGCTGAAGATTTAATCGTTGAAGAAGCACCAGCTGAAGATTTAGCAGTTGAAGAGCCAGTTATCGAAGAAGTTCCTGTAGTAGAGGAAGAAATCGTTGAAGCTCCAGTGGTTGAAGAAGCACCGATTGTTGATGCTATTGTAGAAGAAGCACCAATCGTTGAAGAAGTTGAACAACCAACTTACGAAACTGATTTAACCGTCCCAGAAGAAACTCAGCCATGGGAAGTAGTAGAAGAAGAACCAGTTTACGAAGAACCTGCAGTAGTGGAACCTGAGATTGTTGAACCTGTTTATGAAGAACCGGTAGTTGAGGAACCTGTTTATGAAGAGCCTGTAGTTGAAGCTCCAGCAACTGGTGCAGTAGATTACTACTCAGCTAGCTTAGGATCAATGCCAGAAAACGCGCATTTATCTGAATCTGAATTAGCAGCTAAGTTGGAAATCCGTCGTCGTGAAAGTACTCATAACTATGATGTATATAGTGTATCAGGTAACCATTATGGTGCTTACCAAATGTTAGACTCATACTTCAGTACTTACGGATATGGTGACACATCACCAGCCAGTCAAGAAGCAGCAGCAAACGGCTACGTTGCATCACGTTACGGTAGTTGGCAAGCAGCTTTAGCTCACCATAACAATAACAACTGGTACTAAAATTTAATATTAATTAATAAGTCGAGGTAACGAGTGATAGTTATCTCGACTTTTTTGTGTATTTGTAAATATAATGTCAATGATGCCTGAGATAATTTGGATAAGCACGAAAGTGGCATCCAACTTTTCGCGCCAAATGAAATTAGGTTTGACCACCAACTAAATAGATAGCGTTTATATTTTATAAATTAATGTTTGTCTTTTAGCTTGAGATAATGCTAGAATATTTTTAGATATAAGACAAAGGAGATTTTTGAATGAATCACAAAACGGTTATGGAATTTCATGGAGGATTAGATACGATTGGGGGTAATATTATCTCGTTAGAGTATAATGGCTATCGTATTATTACTGATTTTGGAGCGGTTGTTGGTGTAGATATCGACGAGCTTTCTTATAATAAAAATACACAAGCATTATATACCGAAAGTAAATTACCGAAAATCGAAGGTCTATACAGAGAAGAAGCATTGGAAGAAAATTCTGCTTTGAGTTACGAATCATCGGATTTAAAGACAATTGTGTTAATTTCACATTTACATTTAGATCATGTAGGAAGCTTGGCTCACTTGCACCCAGATATTCCCGTGTATGCAACAGAGACAGCAGTAGATTTGTATCATTCACTGAACAAGCATCATTTTTTACCCGACTATCCGGTTAATTGGACTCCAGTGAAAACAGATGAAACATTTAAGCATGGTGAATTCTCACTAACGTTCCATTTAAGTGATCATGACACAGAAGGTGCAGCAAGTATCTTTATTCAAGCACCTGATGTGAAGATAATTTATTCAGGAGACTTGAGATTAAGTGGCTTCCATCCCGAAAGAGTCATGGATACAACTATTAAAGCTAAAGCGTTTCAACCGGACATCTTATTGTTAGAAGGAACGACATATAGCTTCAACGAAGCGATTCAACCGTCTCAACTAGATAAAGCTTTAAAACCATTCATTGAACCATTGTATAGTAAGACTGAATTTGGTTTAATGAGAGATGTCCGCTCTTTAATCGAAGGGTCTGACCAATTAGTAGCTTTCAATGGCTATCCACAAAATATTGAACGTGTGGTTCAACTTGCACATGTATTTAATGAATATAAGCGGACTTTAGTACTGCAAGCAAGTCTTTATAATCTAGCTCACGAATACATTAAAGACTTAGACTACGTTGCGCCATTAGCGACTGAAGAATCAAGTTTTGGAATCACTTTCCAACAAATTCAAGCTAATCCAGAGCAGTTTGCGATTCAAATTGATGAGTATACTTACGAGCAATTATATACTTTACCAAAAGGTATTTTACTGCACTCTAATGGGGTGCCGTTGGGTACATTCATGGAAGGTTACGAAACTTACATCAGAGGATTACACGACAATGGATGGCGTATCATTGATGCTGGTGTATCAGGGCATGCGTCTAAAGAAGATTTATTAGCTATAGCTTATACAATCAATGCGAAAGTAACGGTTCCTTGGCATACGAAACTTCCACAGCTTTACAGTGAAGCACTTGAAGCCTACGGTGTTACGACTTGGCTACCAGAATATAGAAAACAATATTCAGTCGATTCAATAGAAAGTAAAGCAATATAGAGGAGAAATGTAATGAGTCAACAAATTGTACGTTTAATTGTAACGAGTGATACGCATGGTCATTGGTTGAACCGACCAGAGAATCCAAATGCTTCCTTGTTCAATACAGCAACATGTATTCAAAATTTAAAAGAAAAAGAGTCAGATGTGACGTTGACAATTGATTTAGGGGATTTTATCCAAGGGTCTTCATTCGCTACTTATTTAAGTCAAGAACGTAAAGAAGGCAATGTGATTGCAAGAGCGATGAATGCGATTGGCTTTGATTACCAGTTGATTGGGAATCATGAATTTAACTTTGGACAAGATTACCGTGATGAAATTATTCAAGCCTTGGACGCGAAGTTATTAGTCAGCAATATTATTGACGAAAAAACGAACAAGCCATTCCTTGGCGAACCTTACGATATTATTGAGAAAAATGGAATTAAAATCGGGATTGTTGGTGTCACAACATCTTATATTCCAAACTGGGAATTGCCAGCTCATTATGAAGGGCTACGCTTCGATGATGCGTTTGAAACAGCGAAGTACTATGTTGACGTTGTACGTGACCAAGTGGATCTCGTTATTCTAGCTTATCATGGTGGATTTGAACGTGACCTTGTCAGCAATGATCCTTTAGAAGAATTAACAAAAGAAAATCAAGGTTCAGAGATGCTAGCAGGAATTGAAGGTGTAGACGTCTTACTAACCGGACACCAGCACCGTGAACTAAATCAACAAGTGGACCAAACCTATGTGATTCAACCAGGTTCAGTCGGTGAGATAGTCGCTGAAGTGGAGATCACATTAGATGACGACAAACAAGTCTCATTCATGAACGGGACACTCCATAATACGGATCACTGTAAGGCTGACGATACATTAAGAGAAGTGATGCAACCAGAGATTACTGAAGGGAACACTTGGTTGAATACAGTACTCGGAGTGGCACCTTTAAATCAAGTGGCGAATAATCCATTGGAAGCACGTATTAAAGGCCATCCATTTATTGAATTTTTAAATCAAATTCAATTTGATGAAACGGGTGCAGATTTTAGTTCGGTTGCTTTAGTCAATGATGCGTTCGTGAATTTCCATGGTGAGATTACGAATGAAGTGTTACTAAAGAGCTATCCCTTCTATAATTTAATCGCAAAAGTAAATGTGATGGGTAAAGATTTATATGAAGTGATGGAGTTTAACTTAGAATATCTTATTGTTAATAATCAGAATCAAATTGATGTGAACCCAGAGTATATCCAACCAAAACCAAAACATTATAACTTTGATGTCTACAGTGGAATGACAACAACGGTTGATATCACTCAACCTGTAGGCCGACGCGTTAAAAGTATTATCAATGACCAAACTGGGGAATTGATTGACGAGCAAGCAACTTATAGTGTGGCCTTATCTCAATATAGAGCTGTAGGTGGGGGAGACTTTAAGTGGTACGGCAAAGAAAAAATTGAGTCCATCTCAACAATTGACATTGCTACAATAATGAAAGAGGCACTGAAAGATTACTCAGAAGATAGATGGAATCAAATTAATTCAGACTATCAACATGTCACTTGGCAGCCCGAATTAAAACTAGCTGACATGAGTAACGCATTAGAATAATTAGAATACAATTATTTTTTATTGAATTTACATAAAATTTACAGTAGCTTGGTATACTGAAATAACTTGATAAGAATGAGGTGTAAGTGTGCAAGTAAGATTTGAAGATGTAACGCTTAAATTTGGTGACAAAACGGTATTAGATAAGATTAATTTCACATTACCTAGTAGTGAGCTAATATCATTTTTAGGCCCAAGTGGTAGTGGGAAGTCAACAACGTTGTATTTAATTTCTGGTTTATTAGACGCTACTGAAGGAAAGATTTATTTCGATGATGTAGATGTAACGAATTTAGACCCTGTAAAACGTGGTGTCGGTTTAGTTTTCCAAAACTATGCGCTTTATCCACATCTAACTGTATTAGAAAATATTATGTTTCCATTAAAGATGGCAAAAATGAATAAAAAAGAACGCCGCCGCATCGCAACAGAAATGGCTGAATTGACTAAGATCGGGGATCAATTAGATAAATATCCGCGTCAATTATCTGGTGGACAACAGCAACGTGTAGCTATTAGTCGTGCTTTAGCAAAATCACCATCGATTTTATTGATGGATGAGCCGTTAAGCAACTTGGACGCACGTTTACGAATTGAGATGCGTGAAGAAATTCGCCGTATCCAAAAAGAGACAGGTGTAACGACTGTATTTGTAACGCATGATCAAGAAGAAGCGTTAAGTATTGCCGATCACGTTATGGTATTAGACGATGGTGAAATCCAACAAATGACAGACCCTGTTACTTTATACGAAGATCCTAAAAATATATTTATTGCTAAATTCATAGGTTCACCAATTATAAATGTATTTGGAAAAGAATCTAGTAGTATCAACAAGAATCACAGATACTATAAAAAAGATTGGTTCCAATTTGGAATCCGCCCAGAGCATTTAGTAGTAGGTGACGAAGAGAATCACTTGCTAAGTTCAACTGTTGAGCGCATTGAACGCGTCGGTAAAGATATCACTATACATCTAATTAATGGATTGGAAAAATTCATTGTCTCTGATGTAGATGTTGAAGGAATGAGTGTAGGAGATACACTGTACTTTGATGCGGATGAAGCCCATGCCCTATATTTTGATATAGAAGGGAATCGCCTGGAAGGCAGGGATATTGAATGAATAAGAAAGCAACAGGAAAAAGTACATTAGTTTCATTACTTTATTTAGCACCTGCGTTGATTTTTATTGGAATTTTTACAATTTATCCTATATTTAAATCCATTGATATGAGTTTCTATACAGACTTTAATATTTTCACGGGTGAAATTAAAGCGCGTGGAATGGAAAATTATCAAGAGTTGTTAACTGATCCTGAATTCTTCGAAGCATTAAAGAATACAGCAATCTATGTTATTGGTGTGGTGCCAGCATCGATTATTATCTCGATGTTTATTGCCGTATTATTGAATTCGGTACCTAAATTCCAAGGGTTCTTCCGATCAGTCTATTTCTTACCATTTGTTACGAGTACGGTTGCTATATCCGTTGTTTGGAGTTGGTTATACCATTCTAGGTATGGGCTGATTAACTATATTCTAGGAATTTTTGGCGTAGATGCTATCAATTGGTTAGGAGATCCAGATAATGCGATGTTGTCTGTGATAATTATGGCCATTTGGAAAGGCTTAGGTTTTAACATTCTACTTCTGCTAGTTGGTTTAAATAATATAAGTGATAATTATTATAAAGCAGCAAAAGTAGATGGCGCCGGAGTGTGGGCAAGATTTACTAATATTACAATTCCACTCTTAAGACCAACATTATTCTTATTATCTGTTGTTGGAACAATCAATTCATTCAAAGTATTTGATGAAGTATTTGCGCTATTCAATGGGCGCCCTGGACCTGCTGGTTCAGCGACAACAGTTGTTTATTACTTATTTAGAAAATTCTACGAACAATTCAACTATGGTGTCGCAGCCGCGTCAGGTATTGTCTTATTCCTGATTGTTTTAGGTATTACAATCATTCAATACCTTGGTAATCGATACTTTGAGAAGCGAGGTGGGTAATCGTGAAGAAATTCTTACAATTATTTTCAATCTATTTAGTGCTTTTTATAGGCGGTCTTTTAATGGTGTTACCATTCTTTTGGATGGTTTCAACAAGTTTGAAGTCCGCTGGAGAAGCCATTGCGATGCCACCATCTTGGTTGCCTAGCAATTGGCTATTCTCAAACTATGAAGAAGCGCTTGCTGCAGCACCTTTTGCCCGTTACTTTTTAAACAGTGTGATCGTAACTGTCGCATCCACTGCGGGTGAATTATTTACTAGCATACTGGCAGCCTTTGCCTTTGCTAAACTTAAATTTTGGGGTAAAGATTTAATATTTTTAATATTGCTAGCTACTATGATGGTTCCAGGTGAGTTGATGACCATCCCAAACTTTGTTACTTTGGCTAATTGGGATTTAGTTAATACATACTGGGCATTAATTATCCCTTGGTTGGCGAGTGTATTCTCGATCTTTACTCTGAAGCAATCGTTTGAATCTATACCGGATGCATTGTATTATTCTGCTAAAATAGATGGAAGTAGTGATTGGCGTTTCCTTTGGGAAATGATGGTTCCACTCTCTCAATCATCTGTCGTTGCAGTGATTATTCTGAAGGTTATCGGAAGCTGGAACTCATTCATGTGGCCACTGATTGTGACGAATGATACGAATCTCCGTACGTTACCTGTCGGACTTCAAGCATTCACAACGGAAGCTGGAACTAAATTTGAGTTACTAATGGCTGCTTCAACGATTGTTATTGTCCCTATGGTTATCATCTATCTATTGTTGCAACGTTACATTATTCAAGGTATCTCGAACTCTGGACTAAAAGGTTAGTCGATAAGTATACATCCTCAGGAGGGAATTATTTAATGAAGAAATTTAAATTAGCGATTGCTGCTTTAGCGGCATCAATGTCAGTTAATGTGTTTTCACCATTAACAGCACAAGCACAAGAAGAGCCAGTAGAAATCTCGTTCTGGCATGCAATGAATGGTCCACACCAAGACATGATTACTGAATTAGTTGAAGGATTCAATGGTTCACAAGACCAATACGTTGTTGTTGAACAAAACCAAGGCGACTACAGTAGTTTACAACAAAGTATTATGGCATCTGGTGTTTCAGGTGACTTACCAACAATGTCTCAATTAACAAACTCTAATACCCCTGATTTTCGTGAGCAAGGGTTATTAACTTCATTAGACGCTTACTTAACAGATGAAAATGGCTGGACTGATGAATTAAAAGATGGAATCTTTGAAGGTTTCATGACGGGTGTGACTTATGATGATGGTATCTATGCGATCCCATTCTCAAAATCAGTTCGTTTAATGTTTGTTAACCAAGACTTATTAGACGAAGTTGAAGCGGAAATTCCAACAACTTGGGCAGAAGTCCAAGCGTTAGGTGAAGCAATGGATGAAGCTGGACTTGAAGAAGAAGCCATGGGATTAGAAAACTCTATCTCTATGGAAGTTGAAACAATGGCCCGTCAAAACGGTGCTACTTGGGTTGCTGATGATTTATCAGAAGTAGAAATCGCTTCTGAAACAGCGATTGAACCTGTTCAATTTGTTAAAGACTTAATTGATAACGGACACGCTCGCCAAGCTGGTGAAGATGGATTCATGTCTGGACCATTCTCACAAGGTGCAAGTGCTTTATACATCGGTTCTTCAGCAGGATTACCACACGTATTACCTGGAATTGAAGAGAACGGAATTAACCTGACTACAGCTGAGCTTCCAGTATTCAACGATGGTGAAAAGTTAACTTTATTCGCTGGTAATGATTTAGGTGTGTTTGAATCAGCTTCAGAAGAAGAGCGCGCGGGTGCAGCAGCATTCTTAGCTTACTTATTAGAAGGCGAAAATACTGCTAAATGGGCAATTGGAACAGGTTACTTACCAATCACTCAAGCAGGACTAGATTCTGACTTATGGCAAGATTACTTAGCTGAAAACCCACTTGTAGAAGCGGCTTCAACAGAGTTAGACTACGGTCAATCTCAAGTTCCTTATGTAGGATCTTCAGAAGTATTTAGCGAAATCGAATTAGCTATCGAAAACATCATGATTAATGATGCGGATATCCAAGCAGAGATGCAAGGGATTGAAGACTTAGTAAAAGGTCATATCGGCGTAGAGTAATCTACTAACCGCAACAATAGAATAGATAACAAATGCACCTACTTTTTTAAAGTGGGTGTTTTTTTATTCAACGTATATGCATCAGATGAATTTTAAGATAAGTGGTTTCACCATATGTGCATTTTTTCAATATTGAAAAAAGATATGGCTATATTTATGTTTATTTCTGCTATAATAAGTCAATAAATCGTATGATGACTTAACAAGGAGAAAATTATGAAAAAAGAAAAAATATTTTACGGTTGGTGGATAGTGATTGCGATATTAACAAACGTCGCGTTATTAGGACCAGCTGCAGTTGCACTTGCGAACCTTTTCCAAACAGCAGTAACAACAGAGTTCGGAATTACTAATAGTGCCTTTGCGATTAATAATATGATTGTTTTAGGAATCGGGATATTCATATCGCCGATCGTGTCAAAATACTTAGCAGGACCTCACTTCAAAAAAACGTATTTAATGGGTATAGCTTCATATATTATTGGATTAGTAGGATATAGTATTTCACAGAATATTTACATGTTTTATTTCTTCTCATTGTTTATAGGTATTGGCTTTATTACGTCTACAATGATTCCTGCGAGTCTTTTAATTAACAATTGGTTTGTTGAAAAAAGAGGATTAGCATTAAGTATTGCACTTTCAGGTCTAGGTGTAGGTGGGTTTGTTTTAAGTCCAGTTATTACAATTTTAATTACGAATATTCAATGGCGAATGACTTACTTAATCTATGCCATTACGATTGCTGTAGTGGTTATACCTATTACAATTTTTCTATTAAAGTTCAAACCAGAAGACATAGGCTTACAAGCTTTAGGAGCAGAAGAGGCTAATTCAAAAACTAACTCTGGTGAAAATGTAAATGATGGCAAAGTATCATTATCTGTTAAAGATTCAAAGACAAAACTCTTCTTTATCGCCTTAATTGGTGGATCATTAATTATCGGACTCGTTAATAATGGTGGATTAGGACAGTTCCCACCCTCAATTACAATCCAACATGGTCCGGTATTTTCATCAATTATTGTATCATTGTATTCAATTGTTGGTATTGCAGGTAAACTAATTTTAGGGCAAGTGACAGATAAATATGGTGTTCGAGTGAGTGTCATTTACACAACAATTGGTATTGCGATAGCATATTCATTGATGATGTTCTCAGATGTACAATTAAACGTATATCTAATGGCAATCTTCTTTGGAATTTCAAACGCGAATGCAACAGTTCTGGCACCATTACTTACGAACTCTATATTCCCGGCAAAAGAGTACTCAGGTGCATTTGGGTTTGTTCAATCGGGTCAACAATTAGGTATGGCCATTGGGTCACTAGCAGTAGCAGGAATTGCTGATGCTAGTGGAGGTTATACAGCTTCATGGCTTGTTATGGCAATCCTTGGGTTAGCAGGAGGCTTATCGTGGTTAGTAGCCATCTCTAATTCTAAAAAGTATGTTAAATAATTAATAAAAACTTCGAAACTCGATTAAGTGAGTTTCGAAGTTTTTTTGTATATATTTGTATGTACAAAAAAACCTCCGAAGCTCTTGATAGAGCTTTAGAGGCATAAAATTAAAATGAAGCCATGACAATAAAGTTCAGGATGAATAATCCCATTGAAATCCATAGAATCGGGTGAACATCTTTCGCTTCGCCTTTAACAATCTTAACGAGCCCATAAGTAATGAATCCTGCTGCAATCCCGTTAGAGATTGAGTAAGCAAGTCCCATAAACACTGAAGTAAAGAAGGCTGGAACGGCTACTGAGAAATCAGACCATTCGATATCAGCAAAGCTTGAAACCATTAAGATACCAACAATTATTAATGCTGGAGCTGTTGCAGCAGCTGGAACAATACTAATAACAGGCGCTAGGAATGCAGCAAGGATGAAACAAATAGCAGTCGCAACTGAAGTTAATCCAGTACGTCCACCCGCTCCAATACCAGCAGCTGACTCAACGAACGTCGTTGTGTTTGATGTACCAAAGATAGCACCAAAGACTGTACCTACTGAATCGGCGAATAATGCACGGTCCATCTTAGATGTAATACCTGTTGAATCTTCTAATTCTTTAATATCTTTATCTGTGAAGATTCCAGTACGACGGCCAGTACCAATGAATGTACCAATTGTGTCGAACACATCCGCTAAACTAAATGCAAAAATCGTCATAATAACAACAGGCAGTTTAGTAATATCTGAGAATAGGGATGGTAGCCCGGCTGATGTAAAGATAACTAAAAAGGTTTCTTTAAATTCAACGAAAGCAGCGCCTAATGTATTTTGAGAAAAATCAATTGTTGATAAATCAACTAAACCAAAGACCATTGATAATAAAGTCGTTGCAATAATACCAATTAGAATCGCGCCTTGTACATTCAAGATCATTAAAGCGATTGTAATGAATAGACCAAAGACAACAATTAGGACAGTTGGTTGAGTTAAATCAACTAACTCAGGTAAAATACCTCCACTTGTTACAACGGATTCAACGACACCGTTGATTTCTGATCCGCCAGGTTGTCCGTTTACCGAAACGATGTTTGTCACATCAGAAGTAAATTGTAATAGACCTGCGTTTTTTATACCTAAGTAACCAATAAATACACCGATACCAGCAGAAATAGCATGCTGTAAAAACTCTGGAATCGCTAGAATTAACATTTTTCGTACTTTTGTAACGGTAATTAAAACGTTAATCAATCCACAGATAAATACCATTGATAAAGCTTCTTGCCAAGTAAAACCTAAGGCAAAGACAACTGTATAGGTAAAGAAAGCATTTAAGCCCATACCTGGCGCAAGTGCGTAAGGGACATTTGCGAATAGTCCAATAAATAATGTCGAGATAGCTGATGCAAATAATGTCGCTAGAAACACTGCCTGAGATGGCATTCCAGATAATGCTAAAATACTAGGGTTAACAAACACAATGTAAGACATTGCTAAGAAAGTTGTAATACCTGCCACAATTTCTGTTGAAAAAGTTGTGTTATGTTCTTCCAACTTAAAAAAACGATTTAAAGCGTTCATTTTCTTCCTCCTAAAATATGTATATTACGCAAGTTAGTATATCAACTGCGTCAAGATATTCATAGACTGAAACAAACGTTTAGTGGTTATTAATACTTCAATGTTCGTGTTTTTTAATTTGTATGGATATGCGACTGAGAATTGAGTACAATAGTAGTCTGCCTATTATTCAACGAATAATAACTCAATGTATAGGTGAGTCATTATATACTGATTCACAACTATGATATAATATTTTATATAAAGGAAGAAGGTGACTTGGCATGACAAAAGATAATGCCTTTGTAATTGGAGATATACATGGCATGTACCATTCGTTAGAGGTCATGTTATCTCATTGGCGCCGAGAAGATGAGCAATTAATATTGATTGGTGATTATATTGATCGAGGTCCTAATTCAGATTCTGTGCTTAAGACGGTAAGAGAGTTACAAAGTGAGCACGGTGCAATTCTTATAAGAGGGAATCATGAGCAGTTATTCCTAAATTACTTACTTAACCCAAAAAAAGATTGGAAACTATACAAACAAAACGGCGGAGCGACAACTATTTCTCAGCTATTGAAACTCAACGTAGAGGAAGTTGAAGAAGGAGATCCTGAGGAAGTGGCTCAAAGCCTGCTTTCTCAAGAGCCATGGCTTGTCAGTTGGCTAGAAAGTTTAGTGTATTACACAACTTTTGGGAATCATATTATTGTTCACGCAGGTGTTGATTTTAGCAAATCAGATTGGCGTTTTACATCTTTACATGATTTCTTATGGATCCGTGAGGGCTTCCATTTTGAAAAAAATACGACAGGCCGTAATATCATCTTTGGACATACGCCTGTGCAAACATTACACGATACAGTCGAACCCTGGAAGCGCGATGGTAAATGGGGGATAGACGGTGGGAATGTCTATGGTGGAAGTTTGATTGGATTACGAATAGATAAAGAAAATGTCAATGACGTCATAGTACTTAGATAGGAGATATTGAATGGCAACAGTTATCGAAGCAACAGATTTAATTAAACAAATTAGTCAAGAAACAAAAATTAAACCAAATCAAGTTCAATCTGTATTGAATTTACTTAACGAGGGGAATACGATTCCGTTTATTGCTCGTTACCGTAAAGAGGTTACAGGATCATTGGATGAGGTGCAAATTCATGATATCGAGCAGAAATATACTTACGCTAAACAACTTGGTGAGCGTAAAGAAGAAGTCGTTCGATTAATCGCTGAACAAGAGAAGTTAACTGATGAGATCCAACGCAATGTTATGAAATCAACGACTCTACAACAAGTAGAAGATTTATACCGTCCTTTTAAACAACAGCGTCGTACTAAAGCGATGACTGCCAAAGAGAATGGGCTAGAGCCATTGGCGAAGTGGTTATTATCAACTCAAGCAACTGACTTAACACCAGAAGCAGAAGCTGAAAATTATATTAATGAAGAAGTCAAAACGGCTAAAGACGCCCTTTTAGGTGCGCATGAAATTCTAGCTCAAGACGTGTCCGATAACGCACAATACCGTGAATTTATCCGTAAATATACACGCTATAATGCGAAAATCGTAACATCTTTAAAAGACGAAACAATTGACGAAAACAAAGTATATCAACAATATTATGAATATAATGAGCCTTTAACATCATTGATGTCTCATCGTACTTTAGCGATTAACCGTGCGGAAAAAGAAGGCGTAATAAGCGTTAAGATTCAAACAGATGCAGAACCAGTCATTAATTATATGTCGAAACGCTTCATTCCAGAAGGACTGAATGACAGTAAGAAAGAGCTTGTTCAATTAGCAGTTGAAGATGCGTATAAACGTTTCATCGGACCTTCGATTGAACGTGAGATGCGTAATGAAGCAAGTGAAGTTGCTGGACAACAAGCGATTAAAGTCTTTGGTGAAAACTTACGTAATCTATTGTTACAACCACCTTTAAAAGGTCGTGTAGTAATGGGATTTGACCCAGCATACCGTACGGGTTGCAAGTTAGCGATTATCAATGAAACGGGTCGTGTACTTGACAAAGGTGTCATCTATCCTCACAAACCCGCTTCAGCTCAAAAGCGTCAAGCAGCAGCAGGGGAACTATTAGACTTTATTCGCAAATACGATATCGATATTATCGCGATTGGTAATGGTACCGCAAGTCGTGAATCAGAGCAATTTGTCTCTGACATCATCAGCGAAAATAACTTGAAGACGCAATTTATCGTTATTAATGAAGCAGGGGCATCTGTATATAGTGCAAGCGCAATTGCACGTCAAGAGTTCCCGGACTTCGCAGTGGAAGAACGGAGTGCTGTATCCATTGCACGTCGACTTCAAGATCCAATCGCTGAATTAATTAAGATAGATCCAAAATCAATGGGTGTGGGGCAATATCAACATGACGTGAGTCAGAAAGAGTTAACTCAACAATTAGACTTTGTTGTTAATATTACCGTCAACCAAGTTGGTGTGGACATTAACACAGCAAGTATCCAATTACTTGAACATGTATCTGGTCTAACAGCAGCAACTGCCAAGAACGTGATTGCTTTACGTGATGAGCTAGGTCATTTCTCTAGTCGTGAACAGATTAAAGATGTGAAACGATTAGGGCCTAAGACTTATGAACAAGCCGTTGGTTTCATTCGTATATTAGGTGGCGAAAATCCATTAGACCAAACTAGTATTCACCCGGAAAGTTATAAGATTGCTTTAGATATATTAGACCAAGCTGGCGTGAATGTGAATGATGTTGGAAGTGATGAAGCAATTGAAACACTGAAGACATTGAAAGCAAGCGACTTGGCGAGTCAGTACGACTTAGGAGTTGAGTCTATCTCAGACATCCTTGACGGTTTAATGCACCCAACAGCAGATGTTCGTGATGGTCAAGACGCGCCCGTACTACGCGCTGATGTATTATCGATGGAAGACTTGAGCGAAGGAATGCAACTACAAGGTGTCGTGCGTAACGTTGTCGACTTTGGAGCTTTCGTTGATATTGGTGTTAAACAAGACGGATTGATTCATATCTCAAAACTATCGAAAAAATTCATCAAACATCCTTCAGATGCTGTATCAGTAGGAGATATAGTAGAGGTTGAAGTAATTTCAATCGAACGAGACAAAGGTCGAATTGGATTGAAACGACTGTTTGATAAGTAATACGAAGAAACAGCACTAGAGATCCTAGTGCTGTTTTTATTTGTGGTAATTTTAATAATGGTGGTAGGGATAATTGTAGAATTAAATTGGTCTTGCCTCTCATATGAAAACTCATATGCTTGTTAAGGGCCTCTTGCCTCTCATATGAAAACCCATACGCTTGTTATCGGCATCTCGCGACTTATCGATACCTCATTTGGCGTGAATTTAACTAGCATACCCCAAATCTGCGCGTGCATGATTAGGCAATTAAATCAAAAAAAGACTCAATCTTGTTAGGATTGAGCCTGTATTAATTATGATGCGATCGATGGGATTTGAACCCACACATCCATAAGGACACTAGCCCCTCAAGCTAGCGCGTCTGCCATTCCGCCACGATCGCAAATTCGAATGAATCGAACAAAGATTATAATAGCATATGTTGAGAGAGTTTTCAATCATATGAAAGTGTGGTAATCTCAAAGTTATTCAACCATTCTTAAGGAGTGGTTGTTTTTTTGTTAGAGGCAATTAATTGTTATACAGTTCCTATCTGTTATAATTTATTCATAAACAACACATTCAGAAAGGATGAATCAAATGCAAAACTCACTATTATATCCAATTAATAATGTAACGCGTCGAAAGGAAAGTTTAGACGGTTTATGGCAATTTAAATTTGATCCGGAAGATGAAGGGGAGATTCAGGGGTGGAAAGACGGCTTAAAAGAAAGCATCGATATGCCTGTCCCATCAAGTTTCAATGATTTTTTTACAGATAAAAAGTCACGCGATTACACAGGAACTTTTTGGTATGAGACAGAATTCTATGCTAAAGCTGAAGAAGACTCTGACATGATCCTTCGATTTGGTAGTGCGACTCATCATGCAGAAGTCTACGTTAACGGAGTGAATGTTGGGGAACATCGTGGTGGCTTCCTTCCATTTGAATTAAATATTAATGGAGCAGTGAAGCTGAACGCCAAAAATATATTAGTTGTTAAGATGAATAATATTCTCTCTCGCACATCTTTACCAGCAGGAATTACGGATACATTAGCGAGTGGGCGAATGATTACAAAGCCGTTTTTTGATTTCTTTAACTATGCTGGGATTCAAAGAAGCGTTCATTTAATGACTGTGCCAAAGAATCGGATTTTAGACTTTGATTTGACTTATAAGTTGAGTGACAATCAAGCAGAGGTTAACTATAAAGTAAAGACGGTTAATGATGCGAATGAGACAATACGCCTTGAATTATATGATGAAGATAAGCAATTGGTGGCAGAAGCATCAGGTAGTCAAGGTGCTTTAACGGTTGATAATCCAACTCTGTGGAAAGTATTAGACAGCTATTTATACCGACTTGTGATTCGAATTCAAGAAGGCGACTCAATCATAGATGAATATGAGCAAGAAATTGGAATTAGAACAGTTGAGATTGACGGAATTAATATCTTAATAAACGGTCAACCAGTCTATCTGAAAGGATACGGTAAGCATGAAGATGCAGATATTATTGGACGTGGATTTAGTTACGCTATGAATAAACGCGATTTCGAGTTAATGAAATGGTCTGGTGCAAACTCATTCAGAACAGCTCACTATCCTTATGCTGAAGAAGTCTATCAGATGGCTGACCGCGAAGGCTTCTTAGTAATCGATGAAGTTGCTGCGGTAGGATTCTTAGAAAGTATTGTAAACTTTTTAGCTGCATCGCAAGGGACTGATGTCGATTTCTTTGAGTCGCATCCTAACTTAGATGAACTACAGCGTCATCATATTGAAGATATTCATGATTTAATCTTACGAGATAAAAATCATCCAAGTGTGATTGCATGGAGTTTATTGAACGAGCCAAGTACAACGACTGATACTGCTAATGAGTATTTCGGTCCATTATTTGCAGCTGCGCATGAATATGACCCAGAACAACGTCCACGTACTTTTGCCTTAGTGATGTTCTCAACACCAGATACTTGCAAATGCTATCACCATGCGGATTTCATTAGTATGAACCGTTACTATGGTTGGTATGTTAAAGGCGGTTCTGAGTTTGAAGATGCTGAAGTGTTATTCCGTCAAGAAATGGATGCCTGGGTAGAATTAGATTTAAACAAGCCATTTGTCTTTACTGAATACGGTACAGATAATTATATTGGTGAGTCAAAACTTCCATCTGTTATGTGGGCAGAGCAATATGAAGACGAGTATCTAGATATGTATCACCGAGTTTTTGATGATTACGATATGATTCAAGGTGAACAAATTTGGAACTTTGCTGATTTTCAAACAGTTGAAGGGCTGATGCGAGTAAATGGTAACAAAAAAGGAATCTTTACTCGCCAACGTCAACCAAAACGTGTTGCATATAAATTGAAAGAACGCTGGGAAAGAATTTAAGTAGTTTTAACCTAACGGCATCCTATCTATTTGGATGCCGTTATTTGAATTTATGAATTTTATGTTATAAATCTGTGTAGAATATTCACTAAGATTGAAATGTAAGCGTTTTAGTTATATGATTAGTATGTAGAGAAGAACAAGGATTTATAATTGAAAGGGGTGGGAAAGATGAGAAAAGCAAAATTATTAATGGTTCCACTAGCAATGTTGACACTTGCTGGTGCAATGAACACAAGTATTGGAACCGTTATGGCACAGGCAGACGAAGATTACAGCACAGGAACCGTTATTACTCATACGGTGAGACCAGGTGAATATCTAAATAAGATTGCGAACGACTACGGTGTGACGGCTAATGAATTAAGACTATGGAACCACTTAACAAGTGACCTCTTACAAATTGGTCAACAGTTGAAGATTATACCTTATACTGAAACACCACCTCCATCAGGAACAGTTCATACAGTCAAAGCTGGGGATACATTATGGCGAATCGCTAGTATTTACGGTGTAACAGTGAATCAATTGAAACAGTGGAACAATTTAACTTCTGATTTCCTATACATCGGAATGCAACTTCACGTAACAGTTCAAGATACGACACCACCACCATCTAACGGTATAACATATACAGTAAGATCTGGTGATACACTATGGAGTATCGCGAATCGTTATGGCGTTTCAGTGAATCAATTGAAAGATTGGAACAATTTGACAAGTGACTTCTTATCAATTGGCATGCAATTAAACATTAGAGGTGGAGATAACCCGCCACCATCACAAGGAACAGTTCACCATGTTCAACCAGGTGATACATTATGGAATATCGCTTACCGATATGGTCGATCAGTAAATCAATTAAAGGCATGGAACAATTTAACATCTGATTACATCTATATCGGCACATACTTAAGAGTCTCACAACCATAATAAAATTCTAACAGCGTCAAATACATGTGTATTTGACGTTTTTTTATTCAATTATTCCCATACCCTAAACATGAAACCAGCACCGACAATTTGTCAGTGCTGGTTTCAAACAACTAAATAAACGTCCGCTTTTTAATCTCACGCCAGATAACTGAACCTTTCGTCACTAGCATAATAATCAACATAATTAATCCAAGTCCAAAGGAGATCAGTGAAGGAAGATTATATTGAATCCAACCTAATAATAGAAACACAATAGGGATTAAACTCAATATTTCTGCCGCAACCCAATATAGAACATAATCACCCGGCTTCATACGGGTTAACCTTGAGGTAATTGACATACTAATTAAGGTAGAACTACAAATAATTGGGACCGCATAAGTCAAAGACCAGCCCGACCAGCCAATAGTGTAGTCTAAGTAAATACACATCAAAGATAAGATAACCAACAGATAAAGCAAACTTTTAGCTATATTGCGACGCTTACGAAGTAAAGTTAAAACGGCTAGCCACATCGTAATGATGCCAAAAATGGCACCTTGAAACCACTGAATCCGACCTTGATAAAGCAATCCAAGACCTAAAATAACAGCAACCACGACAAAAGACAGTATGATTAGAAACTGAGTAATATACTTACGATTGAATTGAAGGGGAACATCTGGCATTGAACTTGATGTAATTGGTATATCTGTATCAAGAGGCGTATCGCAAAGTGGACATTTGTCCCAATCGCCTTTAACTTGAACGTGACACTCTGGACATTTACGCATCATGATGACCTCCTAATTCTTCCTTAGTGACTTTATTAACAGTCATAGTCACGGGAATACCTTGGTCATTCAAGTGTCTAACATAATGGCGATAGATGTCCATCTCAATAAAAGGAGACGTAAACGACATCGTGAGTATATCATTATGACTAATAGCACAAAATTGAGGGCGCACCGCAATAGTATGAAAGTATACTTGATGAATCATCGGATCAACCAAATCAGGAAAACTAACTAACCCGAGATTGGATATCGCGAACGTGAGTTTTCGATTATTTAAGAAATTAACAAATTTTAAACCTAAATCTTTGATGGGTCGTAAAATAATTCGACTGATAGGGTGATACTCATAATGAATCAGCTGGCTTAGCCAACCTTCAAGTCTATCCTTTTCTAATTGGGGATCGAGTTGAGCCTTTAATTCTTCACAAATCGCTTCTAAAGAATTATCCCCATTCTCTTTGTAAGTATATTCTAACCGTGTCACCGCAAAGAAATTACGCGCGGACGTTGAAGGAAAGAATTGGCGTAAATTAACGGGTACGGATACAGCCATTGTCTCATTCCCTTGAAAATCCGTAGCCGCTTTACGAATAGATTCCATAAAGACAGCTGTAAGGTAAATAGTCAAAGAGACGTTCATTGATTTAGACTTCTTTAAAATGTCTTTAACTGGCATATCTAATTCGATAATTCGAGGGCGATAATCTGACGTATACGTTCCTTTATATCGGTAGACCTTGCTACTAGGTTTTATATCTCGTTCAACGGCTGGAAACAAGAAGTTCTTAGCTTTCGCACCAACCATTGTGACCCCACGTAGAGCAGATTGAGCGGCTTTCGAGAAGTTAAGTTGGTCTTTCCGTCTAAAGTGCCGTTCAAAACTGTCTTCGCTCGATTGGTCATGTATATAAGTTGAGACATCTACATCCTCATCCTTTAATTCAGGATGCTTCAAACTAATATATTCAGTTAATAAGTCTTGAAAGAACCACATTGCGCCTGTTCCATCGGATAATACATGGAATACTTCCAGGCTAACCCGCTTCTTCCAATACATTACACGAAACAATAAATTCCTGCGATCGAAGAAATATAAAGGACGACACGGCGTATTAGTATCCGCCTCAACTTTAGGCTTTAAGTCACTTTCTTCTAAGTAATACCAGAAGAAGCCACGACGCAACACACTGTGATAAAGTAAATTCTCTTCAAATACTTTATTTAAGGCTTGTTGCAATAAGTCAGGATCGACTGTATCTGTTACTTCAGCACTAATTCTGAATACTTTGCTGTCGCGGTTAGACATCGCCGCTAGAAATATATTGGAAGCATTGTCTAAGCGAACCCATTTTTTTCGTTGATTAACGTTCTGATTCTCCACGTATGTCACTTCCTCTCAAGCGATTCTCTAGATAATCTTTGATTAATAAGTACGTTGTATCAATAATATCTTCATTCAATGGAGCGAAAAGAAAGTTGTGCACAGTATCTTTAGCCCGCATAATATCTACCTTGTTGCCTGCTTCAAGTAGCATATACCCATAGACTTCACCTTCATCACGTAAAGGATCAAACTCAGAAGATATAATTAATGTGTCAGGTTGATTTGAGAAATCCTCGGCCATTAACGGGGCGATGTATTTGGCTTGTCTCTCATCTATATTGGGTTCATACATCTCCATATATTCCTGCATCTTCTTAGCAGTCAGCCCGTAGTCATATCCATTCTCCTCAACACTATCAAAAGGTGATTCATCATCATGACGCCAATACGTGACAGGGTTAATCAATATTTGTTTATAAGGTAATGGCTTGCCTTCGTTGCGTAGGCGCAAAGAAACAGCAGCAGCTAGATTACCACCGGCTGAATTCCCAACGATAATAATATTTCGGGCACCCTTAATACCAGTTAAATCAGGGCGTGATAATAATAGCTGAGCTACATGATAACAATCATCAAACCCAGCAGGGTAGGGATGCTCAGGTGCTTTTAAGTAATCAACCGATAACACAATGCGCCCCGTCTCATCTGCCATCCGGCGACAGTCCTTAGTATACGTATCAATATTACCTAAGACCCATCCACCGCCGTGGAAAAACAATAACAAATCATTGCTCGTTTGTTTCTTAGGACGGAAGATTCGAATTGGGATCT
The DNA here is from genome assembly GCA_020112395.1 of Aerococcaceae bacterium DSM 111021. Lineage (NCBI taxonomy): Bacteria > Bacillati > Bacillota > Bacilli > Lactobacillales > Aerococcaceae > Aerococcaceae bacterium DSM 111021. The sequence continues at coordinate 36,178 of JACCEK010000003.1, forward strand.
CATGCGACTGGTCTGCGGAATAGATCTTACGGTCTAAGTAATGGAATCGTGTCTTAGAAGGCGAGACAAATACTTTCTGTAGTTGACGCACAAATATGTAAGAATCCTGCATATTAATAGAAGGAGACGATAATAATTTTAAGGCAAAGCGTTTAAGTGTATTCATAATAATTCCTCATACTATATAGTTTTCTTAAGTGTGTCGTATATCGAGGAAAGTGTCAAGTTGTAAGTGAGAAAGAAAAGAGAGATAGAACGTATTAAAAATATGAATTAAATAGACGGAGATAGCCTGAAAGTTTTATTCGTAATATAGAATAGCTTAAGTTGGTAGGATGAGTTCGCTGATTCTATCAATATTTTTTGAAAATTACTGATTGATAATATAATATGGACAAAAATTAAAAATTTGTAATCAGCAATGTTAATATTATTTGCATCGTTACACTACATTGGTGTAGACCTCATAAAACATATAAAAACTGAAGGCAAACAACTGAACAACACTACTTAGAGGTTTATGAAACTTAAAAGAGATAAGTGGCATCTTTATTAGTAGATTAAAAAATGAGATGTTAGTTTTTAAACTTTGTTGTGTATTGATTATGCAAAAATAAAATTGAATGAGGCATGGCTTAGTGATGTGTTTTCGATAACATTGAAAACTAGTCATATTCAACCCGTCTCACTTCTATCTCCAACTTTATGCTGTTAGTATAATAGTACAAAGGAGGAGTAAATTATGGTAAGAAAAGTAATTGAAAATCAAAACGAGAAGGCAATCGAGACGTTGGCACGTATTTCTGTGAAGGACGACTTAGCAGAGTTCAAAAGTGCATTCAAAGAGAAGTATCAAAGTGACTGGGATACAATTATAGAGACTTTGAGAAGTGAAGAGCATGAAGATGGCTTAACAGCTTCAGAACACTTCTTAGAAGAATTGTTCAAAGAGAACCGTCGACAAATTGATGGATAGTAATTGAATGAAAAAACTCCACATTGAATTGGGAGTTTTTTTCATATTTTTTTATAACTAGATAATACATAATTTATAAATTATGTGTTATCTAGCTTCTTCATATTATCCAGAACAGGACTATCTTTTAACTCCAAGCCTACATGGGTATGCCCCCAACAATGCTTATTTTCAGTACGTTCTATATTACCATTTGAATGGATTACGCGACTACGTAGTAATACGGATAGGGGACAGAGTTGAAATTCATCCGACTTAATTGGCACAGTGCCAATGTCACAATACACGTTTAAATCATAGTTGACTAATATATATTTTTTGATTATTTCTTCCCATAATGGTAGTTCAATTTTAATTTTTTGGTCGTGGATTTCAGACCAACCTTTCTTAATTTCAATAGGATCCAAGATACCTCCGGTATATTCTGTTCTGATTAAGCTTTGTGTTTCAGGGCAATCATCTTCGTATTCTCCTAAATGATAAAGGACATCACCTTTCCATTCATCTTTCAATAGAAGAAGTATTACGAATAAGGACCTGTCACCGACTTGACAATGTTCTAAGAATTTTAAACCTGATCCATAAGTCAAAGGGTTTATTTCAAGTTTCTTTGTTACATTCACAAAAGTAAAATATTCAGCCATCTTACACACTCCTTTTTTGTTATATATATATACATACGTAAAAAAGGGTGGTTTCCATTATTAAGTTTTCATAAAGTTTAATACTCAAAAAAAGACAAGCTCATTTGAGCTTGTCTTGATAAGGAATTCTTTATTTTATGTCTAAACTATTATTGGTTTGCTACGTCTACAACGGCTTGTAAGTAACCAGAAGTGTCAGCTAAAGTTGAACCAGATACAACATCAGCAACATTTCCTTCTTCTCCAAGACCTTGTAATTCAGCAACAGCTTCGTCTAATTCAGCCGTTGTTTTACCTGCGGCGAATTGTGCGATGGCTTGTAAGTTATCAGCGTAAGCTACTGTTGAACCAGCGATATCAGTCATCATTTGTGAGTAAGCGTCTGAGTTCTCTAATTTAGAAACTAAAGTTACGCCTTCAGCAATCCCTTCACCAAATGCAGCATCAGCGTTTGGAACGCCAGTCCATTGGTCACCTTCAACGAATTGGAATTCGTCAATTGAAGCAGCAACAACTGTATCTCCATCAACAACCGCTGTTACGATAGCGAATGATTGGTCACCGTGAGGTGCAGCCACAGCTTGTTTTAATTCTAAGTTTGCTGCATCTGCTTCAACACCAGTAAATTCAATTCCTTCATTAGCCGCATCGACAATCGCTTGTAAGTAACCAGCAGAGTCACCTAAAGTGGCACCAGACACAACGTCAGATACATTACCATCTTCACCTAAGTCGTTTAAAGCAGTAATGCCTTCTTCAACTTCTGCAGCTGTTTTTCCTTTTGCGAATTCTTCAATGGCATCTAAGTTATCTGCATAAGTAACAGTTGAACCAGCCATATCAGCCATCATAGCAGAATAGCCTTCGCTATCAGCGCGTTTACTAATTAAAGTAAGCCCTTCTCCGTAACTTTCACCGAATACAGCGTCTGAGTTTGGTACACCAGTCCATTGGTCACCTTCTACAAATTGGAACTCGTCGATTTGAGCATCAACAATAACATCACCTTGCATAACAACAGCAACCGATGCGAATGATTGGTCACCGTGAGGTGCTAAGTAAGCAACTTTTACAGTCGTCGTTTCTTGAGCTTGGACAGCCACTGTCTCCGCAAAAGGCACAACATTATTCACTGGTGAACTAAAGGCTAAAGCAATCGAACTTGCTGACAGCAACACTAATGGTAGTAATAATTTCTTCTTCATAATAATCCCCCTTGTTTCTTTGTGTATATATTACCATGACTTGTGATTCATTGCACGTGCTATTTCGTATTTTTAATAAAATATTTTTATGAGTAGTTATTTTATGATGAAACTCTCATTAGGTTTATTGAGATGTATTTGATAAAATAAAGGGGACTAAGAAATTGGAGGAATTATACGCATGGCAAATAAAGTAACTTATCAAAAAAATCAAGAGTTTACAGGACGTGTAGAAGATATTACGTCTCAAGGACAAGGGGTCGTTAAAGTAGACCACTACCCATTCTTTATTGAAGGGGCGATTACAGATGAAGTTGTTAAATTCAAAGCAATGAAAGTCGGAAAGACTTATGGCTTCGGACGTCTAATCGAAATCATTGAAGAAAGTCCAGAACGTGTTGAGATGAAAGATCCAATCGGACGCCAAATTGGAACAATGACATTACAACATATGAGCTACGATGCACAATTAACTTATAAAGAACAATTAGTAAAGTCAGCATTTGAGCGTATCGGACATTTTGAAAACTTAGATATTCGTCCTGTATTAGGCATGGAAAACCCATGGGAATATCGTAACAAAGCACAAATCCCAGTACGTGAAGTCAAAGGGCAATTAGAGACAGGTTTCTTCAGAAGAAACACGCACGATTTAGTGCCAGTTGAGAACTTCTTTATTCAACATAAAGAAATTGATGAAGCGATTATTATTGTTAGAGATATTTTAAGACGCTACCACGTACCAGCATACAACGAAAAAGCACATACAGGTATCGTTCGTCACGTAATTGTTAAACGCGGGCACTATAGTGGACAAGTTATGGTGACTTTAGTAACAAATAAACGTAAGATGCCAAACGAAGATATTATCGTTCATGCGATTGCCAATGAAGTACCTAACGTTGCGAGCATTGTACAAAACGTTCAAACTAAACGTACGAATGTAATCCTTGGCCGTCAAAGTTTAGTATTATGGGGTCAACCTTATATCGAAGACACAATGTTAGATCTGACGTTCAGAATTTCAGCAAATTCATTCTATCAAGTGAATACGCCACAAGCTGAAGTACTATACAAAACAGCGATTGAAGCTGCTGGTTTAACAGGATCAGAAACAGTTCTTGATGCTTATTCTGGTATCGGTACAATCAGCTTGTCTCTTGCTAAACATGCAAACCAAGTTTACGGTATGGATATTGTGGAAGAATCGGTTGATATGGCGAAGCAAAATGCTAAATTAAATGGCATTACAAATGCATCGTTTGAAGTCGGAAGTGCAGAAGAATGGCTACCAAAATGGAACGAAGAAGGCATTAAATTCGACGTCGTTGTAGTCGATCCTCCTCGTAAAGGATTAGACCAAGTATTCATCGACGCGTTGATTGAACAACAACCAGAAAAAATTGTTTACGTAAGCTGTAACCCAGCAACGCAAGCAAGAGATGCACGCTTACTCGCTGACGCTGGTTATGAGATTCAATATGTACAACCGGTTGACTTATTCGGTCAAACAACACATGTTGAGGCAGTGGCTTTACTTGTGAAGGAGCAATAGCGACAGAAGAAGTAATTAGCACCGCCCATGCACGGAATCTCCAAGAAAGTAAGCGAAGCGCAACTTGATTGGCCAGATTCGGCTGTTGAGGCAGTGGCTTTACTTGTGAAGGTGTAATTTAATAATTGATTGGATATAAGCCCGCGCAAGCGGGTTTTTTTATTGGATTGAGTTATCTAGACATTTTAAGTAAATAGTGTGAGTTTACTAGGATAAGACTAGGGTTAAATTGAGCTCTGACCAACTTAATTCATTCAAACATACTCAATAGTCCCTCGCTAATATTGCGAAGGTCCGTTGGTCATTCAATAGCCCCTCGCCAGGATAGCGAAGGTCCGTTGGTCATTCAATAGTCCCTCGCCAATATAGCGAAGGCCCGTTGATCACTCAATAGTCCCTCGCCAGGATAGCGAAGGGCTGTTGATCACTCAATAGCCCTTGGCCAAGCATTATCAATAAACAGGTATCAAGTCTAAGAAAATGCTTAAGGAAGCATAGCGTGTTAAAATAAGATTAGTGTAAGTTATTTCGAAAGGAAAAGTAAAAAAGGAGGGGATTAAACTGAGTCGATTAATGGATAGTTTTAAAGAAACCTCATCATCGTTATTACCGATGGTTGGTGTTGTTCTTTTGATTCAACTTGTTTTACAACCAGTATCTTGGCTAACCATATTAAGATTTGCGATAGGTGTTGTATTTTTGCTGATTGGGTTACCGCTATTCTTGGTTGGAGTGGATATGAGTGTTGAGAAGATGGGAGATTTATTTAGTCACTACTTAATTGATAATCCTAAGAAAATAATTGCGATTATTGGGATATTTGGATTAGGTTTCATATCAAGTGTCGCGGAGCCGGATTTAACAATATTAGGTATTCAAGTCGATACGATGACCGTAGGAGCTATTGCTCAACAAGTATTTGTGATGGCCGTTTCAGTTGGAGTGGGTGCGATGCTTGCATTCGGAGTTTACCGAATTATAAAGGATTTAAACTTGCGGCATAGCTTTACTATTATCTACTTATTGATTGGAATACTGTGTCTATTTTCAACATCAGAATTTATTGCGATTGCTTTTGACGCATCTGGATCAACGACGGGTTCGATTACAGTACCGTTTATTTTAGCCTTTGGTGCCGGAGCGGCGAGTCAATCTCGTCAAGCAGATGATACGGGTGCAGATAGTTTTGGACTACTTGGTATTGTATCAACGGGTGCTATCTTCGCCGTTATATTATACGGAGTTCTAGCAGGAGTTGATTCACTTTCATCTGGTGGAGGGACTACGCAACTTGCTCTAGATAATTCATCCATTGTTATGGATTTTCTTGGAGAGTTATGGCCGTCTCTAATTAATTCAGTCATTGCGATTGGGCCTTTAGTAATTGTTTTTTTAATCCTAATTGGAACGAAACAAGTGAAAGTACCTAAGAGACGCTTTCAAAGTATGATGTTAGGGGTTGGATTAATAATAGTAGGATTGAGCTTGTTCTTAACGGGAGTGAACCAAGGATTCTTAGGAGTCGCTTCAGAGATGGGCTATGCGCTAGCAGAGAAAAGCAGTACGTGGGTTATTCTACTTATTGGTGGAATAATTGGTATGGTAAGTATTCTAGCTGAACCATCTGTCCATGTATTAAACGATCAAATTCTAGATGAGACAGCTGGTATGATTCCTAAAAGCCTAGTCACTTTTTGTCTTTCAATTGGTGTAGGTTTGTCAGTGATCTTATCACTGCTTCGTGTAACAATTCCTGGTTTACAAATATGGCATATTCTATTACCCTTAGTCATTACAGTATTAATCCTACAGTACATTGCCTCTGATATATTTGTTGGTATTGCATTTGATTCAGGTGGGGTCGCAGCTGGGACAATGACGGCAACGTTTATCTTGCCTTTTACTCAAGGAGTTGCGAACTTTGTACCAACAGCGGATAGTGTGACAGATGGATTTGGTGTCATTGCGATTGTGTCGCTAACACCGATTGTCGTATTACAATTAGTAGGAATATTCTATGACTATCAAGTGAAACAAAAATAGGAGGATGAACATTGACTAACACTGAACAATTGAGTAGTGAGTTTTACCTAATTACGATTATTGCGAAAGTAAAGCTTGCCGACAAGATTGATAATTTATTCCATACGGAAGGGACAAGTGGCGCGACCACTTACTTGGCAGCATGTTACGATGAAGATGATCGCAAAAGTATCCTTGATATGCAAGGACAACGAAAAGAAATCATTATCAAAGCAACGCACAAAGACCAGTTACAAAGTATATTAGATCATATTGAAGGTCGTTACCCTAAAAAGGATCATGGAGAAAGTTTTCTTTTTGTTACGCGTCTAGCTGGCTTAGCAGGACTAGAAGGATTTGGTGACATTGAGGATAATACGTCATTCAAAAATTTTGAAGCGGCAAGTCATCCGCCTTATAAGATGGTTACAGTTATTTGTGATCATGGTGAAGGTGAAGATTATATCGATGCAACACAAAGAGAAGATATCTTACAACATGCATTAATAAAAGGACACGGATCTGCGAAGCTATCTGAGAATTATGAAGGACGGTACTTCCAACCAGAAAAAGATATTGTTATGCAGATTGTATCTAGTGAAAATGTACAAGGCGTGCATGAATTTGCGAAGGCTTATGAAGGTATTCAATTCAGTAAAGCAGGATCGATTATTTTTACGCGTGATATTGTCTATCTACATCGCTTTTAGGAGGAGATAAAATGTGGTATTTAATCTATGCAGTCGTACCTAGTGGTCGTTCCGGGGAAGTCATTCGCTTAGCTGAACAAGCAGGTTCACAGGGTGGTACAGTTATTCACGGAAAAGGAATTGGGAGAAAGCCCAAGCGGTTCTTACACTTTGAAGTAGAGCCCATGCGCGAAATCATCTGGATTATTGTTGAGAAAGAAAAGTATCCAGAAGTGAGTCAAGTAATCTACCAAAACATGGATCTAGATAAACCAGGTCAAGGTATCGTGTTTGTAGAACCATTGAGCGAGGTTCATGGTTTAGTTAACCAAAAACCAGCTGAATAATTAAGATGAATTGAGCATCCCTTTAGGGGTGCTTTTTATTTTATTAGTTAAGTAGAAGAGAGAATGACTTGAACTTGAGTTGGATAAATAAGGTGCTAATTAACCAGATTTAACCATTATTTTTATAAATTTAAAGATAGACACTGGTTCAACATATGATAAACTAGGGGATACTATGCGAATACAAATGAATGAAGAGAAATTATTATTTAGAGGTGATTAGATGAAAAAAGAAGAATATCCAACAGAAGTATTAGATGTAAAAATTGATTATGTCGATCCAAAAGGACGAGGAGTCGTTCGTTATAGACATGCGCCAGATAGAGGGAATTTAGGAAAACAACTTCTATTATTTATTGCAAATGTGGTCCAAGGAGATGTCGTTCGAGTAACAGTAGACAACGCTAAAGGGCGACATATTGCAAGAGTCGATTATGATGAATTACTTGAAGCAGGACCGACTCGCGACTTATCGATCCCTACTCACAAAGCAGTATCGGGTGGAACGCCACTTCAGTATATGAAGTATGATGCTCAATTAGAGTTCAAGTCTGACTTGGTGAGAGAGTATTTAGAAAAAGAAGGCTTTGATACATCATTAATTAAGCCGATTATTGGTATGGAGGAGCCAAGCCGTTACCGTAACAAAATGGAACTTTCTTTTGGACAAGATGGTGAATTAGGTATGCATCAACAAGGGAATTATCGTAAGGTCATCGACTTAGAAGATTCAATCATTGCACCTAAGATAATGATTGATGTCAAACATATTGTGAGCCAGTGGCAAAAGGATCACGGATTCACAGGCTATGATAAAGATGCCCACACGGGTCTTTTACGTAATTTAATGATGCGAACGTCGTTCGAGACAGGTGAATTAATGGTTGTCGTGTATGCGACTGAGAAGCCAGACGAACATAAAGAAGCTGTGAAAGACTTAACAGAACGCTTAAGTAATGCGTTTCCAAGCTTAGAAAGTTTAGTTTGGATTGAATACACCAATATTTCAGGTCGTATTCAATCAGAAGAGTCCTTTACTTTGTACGGACGCGACTACATCTACGATGAATTAGGTGGCTACCGCTACCGTATCTGGCATGATACATTCTTCCAACCGAACCCAGTTCAAGCTGAGAAAATGGTGGACTATGCCCTTGAGATGGCTGATGTGAATGATGATATGCGCGTCCTTGACCTATTCTGTGGGGTAGGAACATTCAGTTTACCTTTTGCGAAACGCAGTAAAGAATTAGCTGGAATTGAAATTGTTGAAACTTCAATTGAGTCAGCGAAGCGTAATGCGAAAGATAATGGCTTAGACAATACTTTCTTCATGGCGAGTGACGCTCGACGCGGAATGAAAGAACTCCCAGAAATTTGGGGCCAACCAGACTTATTACTGTTAGATCCACCAAGAAGTGGTGCCGGCGGGAAAGTGATGCGAAGCATTGGAAGACTTGGAACGGATAAAGTTATCTATGTCTCATGTAATCCAAAAAGCTTAGCTGAAGACTTAGTTTGGTTAAGAGACTTTGGTTATGAATTGAAGACGGTTCAACCGATTGACCAGTTCCCACATACGCCGCATGTTGAGTCGATAGTATTGATGGAAAAGGTAAAAGGGTAATATGTTGTTATATCAGCTTTTTGAATGTGTATACCATATTCAAGGGGCTGATTTTTTAGTATAATTGGTTTGGAAACGGTTGAGATTGGGAATTATATCCAATAATTAATAGGTAGTATGTGGGAACTGGTCAACATCTTTTGGTATAAAAAAATGAATAAAATAAAATTAATCAGCCTACTTATCATGGAGTTATTCTATATAGATAAGTAGGTTAACTGTGATTAGTTAAGCCATTCCATAAAGTGAGGGAACCCATGGTTTTAAAGGACAACATGTATTGTAATTTAGCTAGATGTCAACCGAAACAGAAGCGAGTGGCTATTTATGCTCGAGTAAGTTCCAATAAAAAAGATCAGTTACGAAGTCTAGCCAATCAGGTTTCGGCCTTAACTCAGAAAGATTCCTTAGTTTAGGATTGGCGGTTAGTTGATATCTATATTGATGTAGCCTCAGCCAAAGCAAAATCAAAGCGGGAAGAGTATAACCGTCTCATTGATGATTGTCGTAATAAAAAGTAACTATTGTTCTCACTAAGAGTGTGAGTCGTTTTGGTCGAGATACGATTGAAACATTAGAGACAGTAAGATTACTCAAGGAATTAAAAGTTCGAATAATCTTTGAAAAAGAGAATATCAACACTCTTGATTCTACGGGTGAGGTGCTTATTACCATCATGCCATCTCTTGCTCAGCAAGAAAGTGAGTCGCTAAGTAAGAATATTAAGCTAGGTTTACAGTATAGGTACCAAGAGGGCCAAGTAAAATTCAATACGGCGAACTTCTTAGGTTACGATGCAGATGATGAGGGAAATTTAATCATCAATCAAGAAAAAGCAAAGGTGGTCAGGCGCATCTTTAAAGAATACCTTGAGGGGAAAGGGACGGGACGAATTGCACGAGGCTTGATGAACGACAAAATCCCAACGGGATCCGGCAAACTAAAATGGTCGGGAGATAGTATTAACCGCATTATTAGCAATGAAAAATATATGGGAGATGCCTTACTTCAAAAAACCTATACTGTGGACTTCCTCACCAAAACGCGGGTGGAAAATGACGGGACAGTCCCACAGTATTATATCGAAGACAGCCATGAGCCGATTGTTTCCAAAGAAACCTTTCATTTGGCTCAACAAGAAAAGGCTAGAAGAAGTAATTTATATTCAGGCAAATGAAAGCAGAAGCGAGTGTACCAAGGGAAGTATGCCTTATCAGGCAAAGTAATTTGCGAACACTGTGGGGATATTTTTAGACGAGTAAAATGGAACAGTCGAGGAAGTAAAGCGACTGTCTGGCGGTGTGTGACTCGCCTTATTGACCATACGCAATGTCAGGCGAGAACGGTTAAGGAAGAGCTCCTTCATGAAGCAGTAGTGGAGGCGATTAATGAGTTCATAGGAGATAAAGGTAACTACTTGAAAGTTTTGGAGGAAAATATTACCGAGGTTCTTAATAACAAATATGATGAGACAGTAGAAGATGTTGATAATCAGTTACACGATTTACAAAAGCAGTTATATCAATTTGCGAATCAGAAAGAAGATTATGAACGCATAGCAGAGCGAATATTTAAACTTCGAGAACGGAAGCAGCAACTTTTAATAGAAAATGCGACGAATGAGGAGAAACGCAGGCGACTATCGGATATTAAAGCTTTACTAAAAACACAGCATATCAAACTTGAAGATTATGATGAAAGTTTAGTTAATCGATTAGTGGCGGGTGTCGTTATTAAAGATAGAGTTATTGAAGTGGAGTTGAAAACCGGGGATTGTATTACCAAAGAAAAATATGAGAGACAGAAATAAAGAGAATGAGTATGAAATTATTGTGAAAAAATTAATGAGATGGGGGACTCTAATAATAGAAAGTGGTAATGGAATTTTATTTCATTTGTATTTGGAAGTTAACTATAAGAATAAATGGAGCAAAATAGCGTTTCGTTTCCTCATATAAGAACAAAACGCTATAAATTAATTTTTTCAATTGGAATCCAAAGTTGCATCGGAAAGTTCGTATCATCTGTGAATTTATTCGGGTAATATTCTAAATCAAACTTTCCTATATAGGTGTAACCACTCTCAGGTAAAAACTTGTTCAATATATAATTCCAAGCATGATATAGTGACTCTGGAAATCGGCCAAAACATGGTATGATGGCAAAAGTTGTGGATGGGATTAAGGTCACTTGTAGAGGTAGGTGATTAACTAACTCTGGATTTTTGATTTCCCATCCGGCCATATAAGTTAATGTACCATTGTTATTAATCCCGTAGGATACTCCGAAGCTATTACCAGTGCTAACTTTAATTAATTTATTTACCAAATTAGATTCAGTTAACTGTCTCCATAGCTTTGAAATTTCAGGACTATTAGCCGATGTATTAATTGAAAGACCAGCGACATAAAAATCGGGTAATGTGATGATTTCTAAAGGTAACTCTTTCCCACCTTGGATTGTTATTGACAACTCCAATTTATCAATAAACCTAAAGGATGCACCTTTACGTACTGCTGAAGGCGTATTTTCGTGAAATTTCTTAAATGCAGTCGTGAAAGCTTCGTGAGTTTCATAGCCATACTTCAGAGCGATTTCAAGTACGCTAAACTTAGAATGTTGTAGGTCAAAGGCAGCTTTAGATAATCTTCGTTTTCTGATGTATTCTGAAGTCGTCATATTAAAGATTACTGGGAAAATACGCTGCAAAGTACTATTTGTTAAAGATAAACCTTTACAGAGCTGATTGTAATCGATTTCGTAATCTAGATTTTTTTCAATTCGGTTGATGACTTGTACCAAATCATTCATAAAAACACTCCCTTCTTAATAATTTTATCACTGTCAAAATTTCTTGTAAATCCCTAAAATCTCGTACAAAGAATGATAAGAAAAAAATTATGCATACTATTAAACTATGATATATCAAAACAAGGAGGTAAGAGTATGGATTTATTTTACGGAGATATACCCTTATGTTACACGAAATCACTTGCAATGGCTTTGAGTTCTTATGGGTACAATATCTATCCAGAATACTTAGAAGGTATAATGGTCATGGGCAATGGTGCGAGTATCGTTAGCAATGATTCTAAACACCCTCTGGTATTCTTTGATAATGGATTGCCAGATGTGTCAATAAGTAATAGTTTAAGAATCTTGGGTTTTACTTACAAGGAGTTTTTCACAAATAGCCTGAATAATATCCAGGTGAATGAAATAAAGGAAAAACTAAAATACCTTTTAACTTATGGATCAGTTGTTGCTGGCCCAATAGATATGGGATATTTAACGTATAACCCTAACTCAATTAATCTAAGTGGTGTTGACCATTTTGTATCAATTTATGATGTGGACGAAGAGTTCGTTTATTTACATGATCCTGCCGGTTATCCATGTATGAAAATAGTATTCAAAGAATTTATTGAAGCTTGGAAAGCTAGTTTGATAGATTACAAACGCGGTTCGTTTTCAATGTGGGGTAAGTTCAAAAAAGTTAAAACTCCCAACTCTGAAAAAATATTTCATGAAGTATCCTTAATAATGAAAAAGCGATACCAAAAAGGTGAAAACAATGTTATAGAAAAATTCGCCCATGCAGTAAGAGATAATGGACTGAATCAAGAACAAAAACAAATTCTTCAGTTTTTTAGTTTTCGATTGGCTTCTGCCAGGAATTTGTATATAAGTAAGTTCTTGAAAAGTCATGATTCAAATAAATCAAAAATTAAAGAACAATTGGCTGAATTATTTGGACAAGCACACTTATCTACACTTAAAGAAGATTATTTTAATTTAGCACATACACTTGAAGAAATTGCTCAACTTGATGAAGAATTTAAGGCATTATGTTTACAAATTGAAGGAGAAGATTAGTATGGATAATAACATGAAAATTGATATAGGGACTTTACAAAGAGTCGTCATAGATAAAATGAACTTATTTTATATGGAGGTACCAAATAACCCTGAGAGCCAAAAAAAAGCCTGGCCATTATTTGAAGCACATTTCCCTTCCTTAACCGGCAGAAAAATGTTTGGTTTAGATTATGATGAAAATAAAGTATATAGAGTTTGTTCCGTAGTCCTTGAAAGTGATCGAGATGATACATATGGTTTAAACCAATTTGAGTTTGAGGGCGGAAATTATTTAAGGTTAAGACTTAAATATGATGTGCCCGAACTTTATGAGAAGATTAGCCCTGCATATGATTTTCTTTTCAGTCAATATGGGGGTCATATTAATTGGTCACTTCCAATGATAGAACACTATAAATCTAAGAATATTTTAGATATAATGATTCCTATTAATGAATGATGAAATTAACTAATGTTATATAGTCGAAATATTAATTTAATTCGATATTTTTCACCTTAAATACAGTGAAGCAGTATGTTTATTAACAAAAATTTTCAGCGGCGCAATTAACAATTAGTTCTGCCAATAAACGAATCCGAAGAAGCTAAGCATATTGGAGTGAGCTGAGTGGCTAAAGTCGTGAAGTTTTGATGTTAATAAATATATAAAAATTGCTTGAAGTAATAATTACACAATTCGTGAGTTTTGAGATAGAGCAGAAACTTGGAAACGTAGTTAAGACTCAAAATTAAGAGAGACATTTAGTTATGCTGGGTGCTGCAAAACTAAATGTCTCTTTCATTCTTTAATAAGAATGTATCTTTGTTCTAAATTAGGATGAAAATGTTTACTAAATCATGCATTAATCTATTCAGTTGTTTTTTTGTAAGTAAAATTTGAATTATAAAAATTCATAAGTACGATCTAATCAGACCAATCAAAGTAATTAAAATTATTATAATTTTACTATTAAGGGGAATGGTTTATTAAATTAAATACTGAAAGAATGACCTAGAGATTCTTCCAAAAACAAAATCTAAAAGATGTATTCGACTTCTATAAAGATAAAGAGGAATGTAAATATTTATTGCATGAACCATGAGAAGAGGGTACTTCAATAGAGTTATTTAATGAGAAACTGAATAATAATGAACTAAACGAAGAAAAGATGTTGAATATAGCATGTGAACTTAAGGGGAAAGTTATAGGAGAAATCTCTGTTTGGTATACTGTTATGAGAAATACGTTAGAGATTGGGTTTGTTTTCAATCCAGTATACTCAGGTAGAGACAATGTAGGTGAAGCAGTATGGTATATTTATTTTCAGAACATCTTGTTCATCGAATCCAAGCGGTACTAGATGCAAGGAATTTAGCCTCTACGAAGCTTTGCAAGCGATTGAATATGCCACAAGAAGCTCACTTCATTCAAGATTTCTGGAGTAAAGGTGAATGGAGGGACAGTTATGTCTATACAATGTTGGTATCTGAACATATTGTCTAGATAATATCTAAACCACACCCCAATCTAATAATTATCAATTAATACGTGCCCAACATGACATGTTGAGGCGGTAACACTACTTGTGAAAGAGCGTTAGCGACAGAAGAAGTAGATGTTCTGCCCATGCACGGACTTCCCAAGAAGCCAAGCCGATAGGCGCAGTCTGATTGGTAGAAGTCGTCTGCTGAGTGTTTAGTATTGATGCAAAAGGTATCTCCCTAGAACCTTGATACAATAAGATTATTAATTAAAACAGCCTCACGGTATGCTAATATTAAAAGGAGTAAACTTAGTTTAAAGATTAAGTGACTCCTTTTTATTATGCAAGCAGGGGTATGTCTGTGGATACTAGTTAATAAGAATAAGGGTGTTAGGTTGGATAGGAAAATTATCAAACTTATGAAGAAAGTAGTCAGCACGTGAGTACTGGTACACTTACCATTCATTATAGAGCTTTTATATAAGCTTGAGTTCACAGCCTACATTGATCGTTTTGAACATGTAGGCGTATGTTTGTTTTAAGTTCCTTATGTGACTTTAGCAGTTATGACGGTATCGGTCATCGTCGTTTATCTAGTTGAATTTCTTTTAATCTAATTAATAGACTCAGTATATAAGCTTTTCGCTGACTTACTGAGTCTTTTGCTTTATTTAAAAATAGTGACTAAAGCTTGAATAGCTTGATCAATTTCATCAAGCTCTAGCCCACCATAACCTAAGATATAACTTTGGTCGAACTGGTTCTTTAATCTAGCGTAGTGGTTGACCGGTTGTAAGCGGATCTTATTTTCAGCTAGCCTAGCTTGAATCACGTCAGTCGGCGGAATCTCACCCTCAATGGTAATAATAAAGAAAAGTCCAGCCCCTGCTTGTTTAATGGTTAGGGGTAGTTGGATTCGGTTAAGCGCTGCTAGAACTGCTTTTTCCTTACGACGGTAATTAGTCCGCAGGCTATTAATATATTTAGGAAAATGGGCAGAATTGAGAAAATCAGTCATTAAATATTGCTCAAAGCTGGAAATACCACTGGTTTTTAATTTAGCTTGATGGAATTTTTTCATTAATTTATCGGGTAAAACTAAATAAGACATCTTAAAAATTGACCCCATACTTTGACGAAAGGCCCCTAATAAAATGACTCGCTCTTGGTCGTCCAGACTAGTCAAAGCAGGAACAGGACGGCCCTTAAGGCGGAACTCATTATAGTAGTCATTTTCAATAATATAACGGTTTTCTGCCTGATAGGCCCATTTTAATAAACGCTGACGTCGACGCATCCCCATGATAATGCCAGTGGGAAACTGATGGTTGGGCGTAGTAATCACGATGTTAGCTAAGGTAGTCTCCAAATCTTTAACTGAGAAACCATATTTATCAATCGGAATTCGAATAGTCTTTTGCTGATAGTCTGTAAAGAGATCTAAATTTTTATAATAGCCAGGATCTTCTAAGGCATAAATCGCATCTTCTAATAAGGCAAATAGAGTCTGTAAGCTAGCCGTATGACCACCTGTAATGATGATATTATCAGCTGAAGTCATCACTCCCCGGTATTTACGTAAATAATTAGCAATAGCCAAGCGTAAAGAGAGAGCACCCAAGTCATCTTTTAAATTACAATTAACCACGCTTCTTGCTAGAGCTTCGGGTGCATACTGCAATAATTGTTTGGGATTTAAAGTAGACATATCACGGTTGGCAAAGTGAAAATCATAAGTATATTGGCTGGCTTCACTTATTTTAGAATGCTCATGTTTTGTCGACTTTGTCTCAATTTCCTCAGAGGGCAACATATCAATTTCTAGTAAATCCACATAATAACCAGATCTTTCCCTCGGTACTATATAGCCTTCATCTGTCAGTTGGTCATATGCGTTAATGACCGTATTAAGGCTGACTTTTAAATGATCTGCCAAGGCCCGCCGTGAGGGTAGTTGGTCACCACTTTTTAAATGCCCTTGGGCAATTTGCCGGATGACTTCATCGACTATTTGTAAGTAGAGGTGTTGGTCTTCGTTAAAGTTCACCGTAATCATACTTTTCCTCCTCTCGTGTTATCCATTATACAATAAAAAAACTATTTGGACCCATAAAAATATCCATTTTTGCATCTTAAGAAACATCCAAAAGACTGTTAAAGTGGAGACAATATTTATAAAGGAGCAATCAAAATGAAACTATCAATTGAAGAAGTACATAAACAATTAGCTGGTGGCGTCATCATGGACGTGGTAAATGTAGAGCAAGCTAAAATTGCTGAAGCAGCTGGTGCCGTAGCGGTCATGGCTTTAGAAAGAGTTCCTGCAGACATTCGATCTGCTGGGGGTATTAGTCGGATGAGTGACCCTCAAATGATAAAAGAAATTCAAGCAGCAGTTTCTATACCAGTCATGGCGAAAGTAAGAATTGGTCACTTTGTCGAAGCTCAAATCTTAGAAAGTTTACAAATTGACTATATTGATGAGTCAGAAGTTTTATCAGTAGCTGATCATGTTTATCATATTGATAAACAACCATTTGAAACACCTTTCTTTTGTGGAGCTAGAGATTTAGGTGAAGCTTTACGCCGTATTCAAGAAGGGGCTAAAATGATTCGTACTAAAGGTGAAGCAGGAACGGGGGATGTCAGTCAAGCGGTTAGTCACTTAAGAAAAATCCATGAACAAATCCGCTATGTGGCTTCGTTACAAGATGATGAGCTCTTTAACCAAGCTAAGGAATTAGGCGTCTCTTATGATTTATTAAAGCGAGTCCATGATACTGGTAAATTACCTGTGTTGAACTTTTCGGCTGGCGGGGTGGCAACACCAGCTGATGCGGCTTTAATGATGCAATTAGGTGCTGAAGGAGTTTTCGTTGGTTCAGGTATTTTCAAATCAGGTAATCTAGAAAAACGTGCCAAAGCCATAGTTGAAGCAGTAGCCAATTACAAAGATGCTGCCAAATTAGCCGAAATCTCAACTGATTTAGGCGAAGCGATGGTAGGTATTAATGAAGACGAAATTAAAGTCATCATGTCTAACCGTTAATCATTAAAAACAAGGGCTTCAAAAGTCAGTGGGCTTGGTCTACTGACTTTTTTTATTTTGTCCTATAATTTTACTATTTGCTCTCATCACTAAGTTTGAATCCTTATTTTTACCTGCACTGTAACCATCGAATTCTCTATTGATGAGATCAATAAGTAAACATATGTAAAGCCATGTATTTGCTACTTTTACACATGTTAAATCATTTACCAATGCCCTCCATTGGTTGTTCTCTATTAAAAGTGCGATTTAAATGATTTTTCATTAGCTTCTTTTGGATGATGTTTATATTTATCTTTTGTATAAACAGAAACTAGATTATATTTCTTTATGACACGACCAATCTTTCGTCTGGATACAGTGAAACCCTTATCAATTAAATTAATCTTAATTCGTCTTGTACCAATGCTTTTTCTATTCGAATTAAACGTATCTATAATCATATTTTCTAATTCTAAATCATCATCTTTTTGGCTTTGAGTATTTCTTTTTATTGATTCTTAATAAGTGCTTCTTAGTATTTTCAGGACTTTACACATTGCTTATACCGAATATTGATGTGCATACTTTTGAATGATTTCTATGAGGATAACTAGGCAAGACTAGACGAAGTAGTATCTGAAGAAAGAATAATAGGAATTGAGAAGGCTGCTACAGCTCTTTACGAAGATGAAGTTGATGAAGAGAGAATCTACAAAATAAAAGTGTATCAAAATCGGGTACACAGGGCATTTCAGAATGTGTTGTAAGGAGACTAAAACCTTGCAAAACATTTATTTTTATAAGTGTTCATATGGCGAGAAACTTGGTGTTTTAAGTAACAATAAGCTCCAAAACGAAATTGAACAAAACACAACTTTTTTAACAAAGCCTACAATAAGGGGTTTATAGCACTTTACTAAACGATACGAAATACCTTTCGATGGTTTGAATAGGGAGAAATTAAACCTGTTAATTGATTATGAGCGATTTCGTGACGGTCAATGATCAACGATGCGGTTGGTCGGGGATATCACTTTTTAGTGAATAAATCCGGATTGAATAAAGATAGTACACTGACTTAATAAGTTATTTATTTCAATTGAAATAAGGAAACATCCGTATAGATTATATTCAAACATTAGCAAACGCTTTAATGTTTGAATATTTATAAATTAAACATTAAGTGTAGAGTTTTCTAAAGAAAGGTTGTATAGTGAGTTTATAAATGAGGAGGACGGGTATGAATAAATATCAAAGACATGAAGCAATCATTCGATGGGTGAATGAACAAGGAACTGTCAGGGTTTCAGAGATTGTGTCTCGCTATAATGTGTCAGATATGACAGTGAGAAGAGATTTAGAAGAATTAGATGATCAGGGGCTATTAAAGAAAATCCATGGTGGGGCTCGTAGTAATAGTGCGTTTCAATATAAGGAAATCGCGCATGAAGATAAATTTGATAAGAATACGGACCAGAAACGATATATAGCTCAAAGAGCCTCTGAATTAATTGATGAAGGGGATGTAATCTTTATTGGGCCAGGAACGACCACGGCTTTGTTAGCAGAGGTGATTAATTACCAAGCCCTGTCGGTTGTAACAAACTGCCTTCCCATCTTTAATATTCTATTAAAGAAAAAGTCCGAGACATTCCATGTCTATCTACTCGGTGGTGAGATGAGAAGTGTCACACAGTCGTTTGTAGGTGAGATTACGAATATGTCTTTGGAGAATATGCGGTTCGGGAAGATGTTTTTTGGTGGTAATGGTGTTAAAGACGGGATTGTCATGACGTCATCTGTCGCAGAAGCGTACACTCAAAAGATGGCATTAGAGCACTCGGTAGAGAGTTATTTGTTATTGGATTCGTCAAAGGTTGGGAAAGAGGATTTCTCTAAATTATGTCACTTATCTGACCTAACAGCGGTAGTTATGGAAGAATCTAATGAGGATAAAAAACAAGCAATTCAAGTATACACAGAATTAATTGTTTAACTAAACACACAATACTAAAGTAAACTCCTTCTAAACTCAAGTCAGTTGAGTTTAGAAGGTTTTTTTTGCATACCAATAAAAAAGTTTTATGACAATAAAGTTGATTAAATCAACGTTTAAACAATTAATAAACACTATTTAAACAATTAATAAACACTTTTTAAACAATAAACGTTTAAAAAATTTTGACTTTTTTTAACATTCGTGATATATTATATGTATAGTAAAACAGAAAGCGTTTTCTACTATCGGACGGAAAAAGGCAAAGCAAAATTAGCAGACATAAAGGAGCAATAAGATGAAAGTTATATTGGGTGCGGATAGAGACGGTAAACAGTTAAAAGAGATTGTGAAGGCCCATCTATTAGATGAGAACTATGATGTGATTGACGTCAGTGAAGAATTAACAGCTGACTTTGTAGATACTACTTTAGCTGTTGCGAAGAAAGTGAACGAAGAAGAGAGACACTTAGGAATTGTCATTGATGGGTATGGCGCAGGGAGTTTCATGGTTGCGACTAAGATTAAGGGGATGGTTGCAGCTGAAGTCTCTGATGAACGATCTGCTTATATGACGCGTGAACATAATAATTCAAGAATGATTACCATAGGAGCCAATATTGTAGGACCTGAATTAGCAAAGAATATTGCTACTGAATTTTTATCTGCAGACTATGATGGTGGACGCCATCAAGTGCGTGTAGACATGTTGAACAAGATGTGTTAATTAAATTAACTGGAGGAGAAAAAATGAAAATTGCTATTGGATGCGACCATATTGTAACCTATGAAAAGATTGCTGTAGTTGATTATTTGAAGAAACAAGGCTATGAGGTCCTTGACTTTGGAACATATGACAATGTCAGAACACACTATCCTATCTACGGGAAAAAGGTGGGAGAGGCTGTAGCGAGTGGCCAAGCAGACCTAGGGGTTTGTATCTGTGGTACTGGTGTAGGAATTAATAACGCCGTAAATAAGGTAGCAGGTATCCGTTCAGCTTTAGTTCGTGATATGTCAACAGCTATCTATGCAAAAGAAGAATTGAATGCGAATGTAATTGGTTTTGGTGGCAAGATTACGGGTGAATTACTCATGTGTGATATTATTGATGCTTTTATAGCAGCTGAATATAAAAAAACAGACGAAAACAAAGAATTAATTGCCAAGATTAGTCATTTAGATCATGCAGAAGTAGACCAGACAGACCCAGATTTCTTTAAAGAATTTCTTGAAAAATGGGACCGTGGCGAATACAAAGATTAGATGAGGAGGTGACCTTATGTCAATCTTAACTGTCACAATGAATCCATCCGTGGATATCGCTTATCAATTACCAACATTCAAATTAGATGATGTGAATCGAGTGAGTAATGTGAATAAGTCTGCAGGTGGTAAAGGCTTGAATGTAACCAGAGTCTTAAAAGAAATAGACGAGGATCTTACAGCAACTGGATTAGTAGGAGGAGATCTTGGGAATTATATTAAGTCTCAATTAGACCAAGGAGCTATTCATCATGACTTTTACCAGATTAAGGGAAATACAAGAAACTGCATTGCTATCTTACATGAAGGACTGCAGACAGAGATTCTTGAATCAGGTCCGACCATCTCAGATGTAGAGGGAGAAGCCTTTAAAAATCATTTTGAAAGCTTACTTAAGGATGCTGAAGTTGTGTCAATATCGGGTAGCACCCCTTCAGGCCTAGCAACAGATTACTATGTTGAACTCATTATGATTGCTAATGCTAAGGAAGTCCCAGTGGTATTAGACACCTCCGGAGAAAGTTTAAGACAAGTTCTATTATCTGGACATAAACCAAAAGTCATTAAGCCTAATGTGGATGAATTATCACAATTACTAGGCAGAGAATTAGATAAAGATTTAAATCTATTAAAAGAAGCACTGCAAGACAGCTTATTCAATGGTGTGGAGTGGGTCATTGTCTCACTCGGTTCTGAAGGTGCTTTTGCTAAACATAATGATTTGTATTACAAAGTAGACATTCCAACCATTGATATCGTGAATCCGGTTGGATCAGGTGATTCGACTGTAGCAGGAATCGTATCGGGAATCACTCGTAATTATGACGATGTGGCATTGCTGAAACATGCGAACGTCTTAGGAATGTTAAATGCTCAAGAAGAAATAACAGGCCATGTTAATTTGAATAACTATGAGGCCTTATTCAATAAAATTCAAGTTAGAGGAGTATAAAAATGACTAAACTAGATTACCTAAACAAATTGACTGATGATAAGGGCGTTATCTCAGCCCTAGCCTTTGACCAACGTGGTGCTCTAAAGAGAATGATGAGTAAGTATCAAAGTGAGGAGCCAACCGTTGAACAGATTGAACGATTAAAAGAAATTGTATCAGAAGAACTTACACCGTATGCGTCATCAATTCTACTTGATCCAGAATACGGTCTACCAGCTGCGAAAGTACGTGATGATAATGCTGGATTATTACTAGCCTATGAAAAGACTGGATATGACGCTACGACGACCGATCGTTTACCAGATTGCTTAGTAGAATGGTCAGTAAAACGCATTAAAGAACAAGGAGCAGATGCTGTTAAGTTCCTACTTTATTATGATGTGGATGGTAGTGAGTTTGTTAATCTTCAAAAACAAGCCTACATGGAAAGAATTGGTTCAGAATGTGCGGCAGAGGATATTCCATTCTTCCTTGAAATTCTTACATACGACGAAAATATTGAAGATAACGGAAGTCTTGAATTCGCAAAATTGAAAGCGCATAAAGTGAATGGTGCGATGAAAGTATTCTCTCAAGATCGCTTTGGAGTTGATGTGCTTAAAATGGAAGTGCCAGTGAATATGAATTATGTAGAAGGATTTGCGAGCGGAGAAGTATTACATACTCAAGAAGAGGCCAAAGCAGCTTTTAAAGAACAAGATGCGTCAACAGACCTACCTTATATCTATCTAAGTGCAGGTGTAAGCGCTAAATTATTCCAAGATACTTTAGAATTCGCTTATGAAGCCGGTGCGAGATTCAATGGTGTATTATGTGGACGTGCAACATGGGCAGGATCTGTTCAAGTCTTTATTGAACAAGGGGAAGAAGCGGCTCGTGAATGGTTACAGACAGAAGGAAGAAAGAATATAGAAGACCTAAATGAAGTCCTTAATCGTACTGCAGTAGCCTGCGACTTTGGGTTATAATAAAGGTATTCTGGAAAAAGGAGGAACTAACATGAACAAAGATGAAGTGGGAATGATTGGCTTCGAAATTGTTGCCTATGCAGGAGAAGCACGATCTAAACTATTAGATGCTTTGAACAAAGCAAAAGATGGCGACTTTGACGAAGCTGAGAGACTTGTGGCAGAAGCTGAAGAAGGGATAGTTGGTGCACATAATGCTCAGACTGATCTTCTTGCTAAAGAAGCATCTGGCGAAGAGATTGAATACAGTGTCATTATGATGCATGGTCAAGACCATCTGATGACGACCATACTACTTAAAGATCTAATTAATCACTTAATTGGATTCTATAAGAAAGGCTAGGGTAAAGATATGAATACATTAATTGCTCAAATTGAAAAAGCCAAACCTTTCTTCGAGAAAATTTCTCGTAATATCTATATTCGTGCTATCCGTGATGGTTTTATCGCGGGTATGCCAGTCATTCTATTCTCTAGTATATTTATTCTACTAGCCTATGTGCCAAACGCATGGGGATTCCACTGGAGTCCTGAAGTAGAGAATTTCTTAATGGTCCCTTATAACTATTCTATGGGAATCTTAGCTTTCTTTGTATCAGGGACGACAGCAAAGTCATTGACCG
Source organism: Aerococcaceae bacterium DSM 111021 (assembly GCA_020112395.1). Lineage (NCBI taxonomy): Bacteria > Bacillati > Bacillota > Bacilli > Lactobacillales > Aerococcaceae > Aerococcaceae bacterium DSM 111021. Next base: position 59,424 of record JACCEK010000003.1, read on the forward strand.
ATTCTATGAATCGAGACATGGAATCAACTAATCAGATAAACTATATCTCAACTATGCTAGCAACGATGGTAGGCTTCTTATTGATGGCAGCCGATCCTGCCCAAGAAGGTGGATTCTTAACGGAATTCATGGGGACGAAGGGGCTAATCACAGCCTTTATCGCTGCATTCGTGACGGTCAATGTCTATAAAGTATGTGTGAAGAATAATGTGACGATTCCAATGCCAGAAGAAGTCCCACCTAATATATCTCAAGTGTTTAAGGACTTAATTCCTTTTACTGTCTCAGTGGTTATCCTTTATGCGGTTTCGCTATTTGTAAGAAGCACACTGGGCGTAAATGTTGCTGAATCTATTGGTACCTTACTTGCGCCTTTATTCCAAGCAGCAGATGGTTACTTGGGGATTACCCTTATCTTTGGTGCGTATGCATTCTTCTGGTTCATTGGGATTCATGGTCCTTCAATTGTTGAGCCAGCTATTGCAGCTATTACCTATGCCAACATTGATGTGAACTTACAATTACTACAAGCAGGTGAACATGCGGATAAAATCTTAACATCTGGAACTCAGATGTTCATTGTCACACTGGGGGGTACTGGTGCAACGCTTGTTGTTCCATTCATGTTTATGTGGATGACTAAGTCTAAGCGTAACAAAGCCATTGGACGCGCGTCTGTTATACCCACATTCTTTGGGGTGAATGAACCTATCTTGTTCGGGGCACCCATCGTCTTGAATCCTGTATTCTTTGTGCCATTTATCTTTGCACCGATTGCCAATGTTTGGATCTTTAAATTCTTTATCGATGCCTTAGGAATGAATAGCTTTACAACGAATCTTCCTTGGACAACACCAGCACCGCTTGGTATCTTGTTAGGAACGAACTTCCAAGTCTTATCCTTTGTCCTGGTTGCCGTCTTAATCATCGTGGATGTCTTAATCTACTACCCGTTCTTGAAGGTCTATGACCGTCAGATTCTAGCGGAAGAAGAGTCAGGAGTATCATCGTCTGATGAATTAAAAGCCAAAGTTGAACAGAGCTTTGATACACGTAAAGCTACAGCGATTCTTGAGAAGAGTCAAGTTGAAGAGACTACAACAGTGAAAGCGGAGCCTTCAACAGCTGTTAAAGCGACAGAATCAACTAATGTACTGGTACTATGTGCAGGTGGTGGAACGAGTGGACTTTTAGCCAATGCCTTGAACAAGGCTGCCAAAAAATATGATAGACCTATTAAGGCTACAGCTGGAAGCTATGGAGCACACCGCGAGATACTTCCTCAATATCAATTTGTTATTCTAGCACCACAAGTAGCTTCTAATTATGAGGATATGAAAGCAGAGACGGATAAGTTAGGCATCAAGCTGGCTAAGACAGCCGGAGCGGAATATATAGCATTGACGCGTGATGGTGAAGGTGCTTTAGCATTTGTTGAAGAGAATTTACAATAAGGAATCGAGGCTAATTAATGAAAACATTACCAAAGAACTTTATTTTCGGAGGGGCAACTGCGGCTTATCAAGCAGAAGGAGCCACCAAGACGGATGGCAAAGGGCCTGTTGCTTGGGATAAGTATCTGGAGGATAATTACTGGTATACTGCGGAACCTGCAAGTGATTTCTACCACAAGTATCCCGTTGATCTTCAGCTTGCGGAAGAGTTTGGTGTGAATGGTATTCGAATCTCTATCGCTTGGTCACGAATCTTTCCAACGGGTTATGGAGAAGTGAATGCAAAAGGGGTTGAATATTACCACAATCTATTCAATGAATGTCATAAACGACATGTGGAGCCTTTTGTAACACTCCATCACTTTGATACACCGGAAGCACTTCATTCTAAAGGTGACTTTTTGAACAGAGAAAACATCGATCACTTTGTCGATTATGCAGAATTTTGCTTTAAAGAATTCACTCAAGTAAAGTACTGGACTACTTTTAATGAAATCGGACCTATTGGGGATGGGCAATATCTGGTTGGTAAATTCCCGCCAGGTATCAAGTATGATCTAGCTAAAGTCTTCCAATCACATCATAATATGATGGTTGCCCATGCAAAATCGGTCAAATTATATAAAGAAGCGGACTATAGCGGTGAGATAGGTGTAGTGCATGCCTTGCCAACTAAGTATCCTCTAGACCCAGAGAACCCTGAAGATGTACGTGCGGCGGAGTTAGAGGATATCATCCATAATAAATTCATCCTGGATGCGACTTATCTTGGAGAGTATTCTGAGAAAACTATGGATGGTGTGAATCACATACTTGAAGTGAACGGTGGACAGTTAGACCTAAGAGATGAAGACTTTGAAGCTTTAAAAGCTGCCAAAGATATGAATGACTTCCTTGGAATTAATTATTACATGAGTGATTGGATGAAAGCCTTTGAAGGTGAGACAGAGATTACACACAACTCTAAAGGAGATAAAGGTGGATCTAAATATCAGATTAAAGGTGTCGGCCAGCGAGAATTTGATGTTGATGTCCCTCGTACTGATTGGGATTGGATGATTTATCCTCAGGGCTTATATGATCAGATTATGCGCGTTAAAAAAGATTATCCGAATTACAAGAAAATCTATATCACTGAGAATGGATTAGGCTATAAGGATGATTTTGTTGATGGAACTGTCTATGATGATGCACGAATTGACTATGTGAAACAACATTTAGAAGCCATTTCAGATGCGATACGAGACGGCGCTGTGGTTGAAGGATACTTCATCTGGTCTCTCATGGATGTCTTCTCTTGGTCTAATGGCTATGAAAAACGCTATGGACTATTCTACGTAGATTTTGAGACGCAAGAACGCTATCCTAAGAAGAGTGCCTATTGGTACAAAGAACTTGCAGCAACTCTAGAAATTAAATAATGACTTAAAAGGGAGACGCGGGTCTTCCTTTTTTTATTTGTCGACTAAGTTAGAAAGTTAATTTTAATAGATATTAATTAAGAAACCTACTAAGTGAATCTCTGTGAGTTTGTGACGGTCAATCCAAAGAAACTCCCCCCATGCCTCGGCTTGGGGGGAGTGTACACTAACTAACCTATCTCGGTAAAGGTAATAAACATAAACATAAAGCCAACAATAATCAGTGTCACTGCTGTGACGACGAAGCCAATCTTAATCATTGGCCCAGGCTCGGCACCTTTAATGTACAGTCCAACAGTCCATGTGGAAAGAGAGTCAAGGTTGAACAGGATTAGCACACCGACCGTAAACAAACCAATGAAGTAAGCAATGGCTAGCCAAGTGCGAGACCAGTAGGCGTTGTTGCGCGCCTCAATCAAACTAGCCCCATTGCGAATTAAAACGCTGAGGTTGTTGTTGCTGATTGCGTCACTGTCGGAAGCTAGAGTATAGAGTGGGCGTCCAGCGGAGTCTTCGCCATCTACTGTAAAAGCTAAGTCCTGCCCATCCACTGTGACAGTCCGGTCCGCTATATTCACCATAGCAGTCGGCACGAACATGAAGTCTTGGTTGATGTCGCTAGTAATGGCGTTATGGAATTCTAAGGCTGACTTGGCTAGTAATTGTTGCTCGGACATATTGACGAAGAAGGGCGCGCTGGTCACACCGGCATCATCACCGTATTCACCACCCTCTGCATTTTCATCAATATACTGGTCCAAGCGCTCCAAGACTTGATTGTGACCACCACTGAGGTAGATCTCGTAAGCCTCAGGGACGGTGGCGCGGATGGGGGCGTCGGCTTTGCTTTTGGTATAGGCTAACAAGAGGGCGGGGGCTAGGATGAGAATGATAAGACTCAAAATCTTTAGTTTTTTAGTCATTGTCGGATCCTCCTCTATTGTAGATGACCTCGCCATTTTGGGTTATAGTCTCAGCAATTAGGTATAGAACTCGGCCTCCAGAACCCGCATCCGCTCTTATAACGCCAAGGCTGCGTCCATCAACTGTCACATTCCCTTCAAGTATAGGGAGACTATTGCCTTCAAGGTAGATAATGAAGGAGGCAAAATAATCATTGTCGTCAACTTGAAGGGTCTTCCAATTTCCAGAACCTAAGTCGGTTATGATCTCGCCCGTCACTTGAATTTCCTCTTGGTAGTGGGGCATGTTGACTTGGTGGTCGTCTAGTAATTGTCGGTAGATTTCCTTCTGATCAGTTTGATTAATGACCACTTGCTCATCAATCTGGTAGTCGGCGTAGATGCGGTCTGGATTATTCAACCGGTCTACAGTAGCTAGGTGGTGGACGTCTTCGTCAATCCGGACGTCTTGGGCCTGGTTGCTAGGGACGGAGTCGAAGTAGTAGGTCTCGGGGTCTTCAAGTTGAGAGGTCGGAATCTGTAGGGACATGCTGAGGGTGTTGTCAGTATAGCCGTTAGATTGGACGTGTATGCGGCCCATCTCCACATCCTCTCCCGCTTGGAATTTTTCATAGGCTAATTCGATAGCTTCCTCGTCTAAAGTCGGATCGAGTAATTTCCCGAAGAAATGGAAGTAGCTTCGCGTCATCTTATCATAATAGAGGTTGTAAGACTCGTCGAAGGTGTCGAAGCCATTAGTGAAGCGAATCTCTAGGACATTCCGCTCACCAGTCAAGCCAGAGAAAATGTAAAATTCATTCAAACGGCCAGCTTTGGCCATTTCAGATGGGTAGTAATAGACGGTGTTGCCCCACGCATCGAGGTGGTCCTCTGTCAGCTCGAAGCCAAAAGTCTGGCTTAATTGGTCCAGAATGCGATTGATATAGGCACGGTCGACAAAGACTTCTTCGCCTTCATAATCGGGGGAGAAGATATCCGGGGAATCCCCTTCTAAATCATAGAAAGAGTTAGTGAGATTCACTGTGTCAGCATTGTTATAAAGCGACAGCGGGAAATGGTAAGAGACCTCAATATAATCATGATTGTGATGACGGTGATGCGAAGCATCAAAGCTATGACCTGATAGCTCAATCTTGTCTGTCGAAGTGGAATCCTCAACCCAAGGGGCATAGACTTCACGTAAGTTTGCCTCAGAGATCGTCGGATCCACAAGATGAACCAGACTGACAAAAGTATCAAAGTCCAAAGACGGATTCGGCAGTATATACTGATAGATATAGATAAGGTCACGGTTTTCATCCATCCCCGAAAAGAACCCAACCATTACGTCCTCATCCTCAATCGGAACTAGTGCAGGATAGCGATTGTTCCTCTCCATGGCCTCCAGGACAAAATCCTTAGAAATCTCCACCTCAAAGTCCTCAATCACTTCATTGTACAAACGGTTTGTCAAGCCAGACCCAGAAAAAGGCACAGGCGCGCCTTCATAATCCTTCCTAAAGACAGGAGATAGAGACTGAGCCTCCGCCCTTTGAATAGGTATTAAAGAAAGTAAAAAGCACAGTAAGATAATCTTCTTCATCATTTCACTCCTCAAAAAATCATCCAAGTGATTACTATATTAACCACCAGAGAAAAAAGCAAACAATAACTTGATTATAATATAATAATAAATGAAGGTTGGGGCAAGTGATATGCATAGGGGAGGGTGAGAAAGAAATAAATTGTAGTTAGAATAAAAAATCGAGATGAATTAAATTATTTTTGAATTGTCAATATAAGCTAGACAAACGTGAGTCATTTATGTAATTTGAAAATACTTCCAAAGGTGTTTGATAATTTAATGATTTTCTAGCAAGGTGACCAAACTCATCTTTAAATAGAGGGTAGTCTTTTTCTCTTTCAGAGATATTTCTTTTGAACGCTTGTTTTCCCCGTCGTTCTTGGTGTTCGTTTGACTTTCTCTTGCCTTCCATAGGGAGTGTTGTGATATCAAAGATGCCATATTTAAATCGACGATATAAGGTTCTCATTGAACAACTGATTGGCTGCTCAAAACATCCAATGATGACGTCTGGTGGCCATCCTTGAGCAACTTTTTCTTTAATATACTTCGGTTCCTTTTTAGGTAAAGTGATTTTATGTCTACTGCAACATTTTTTATTTTTTTGTAGTATTTGTAGTAATCGATCGCTGGGTTACCTTTCTGCTCTTTCTATTACAGTAGGTTCAGTAGCTCATGAAATTAATATTATGGAGCAATCACTAGACTTTCATAAAAAAGAATTATGGACACCGATAGCTGATGAAAATGAGCCACCTTCTTTTACACGAGTTGGTCCGGATATTAATAATATGTTAAAACCAGAAGTTGTTCACTATGGTGGTAACATGATATTGCGAGAAAGCGGTGGACACATTACAGAAAATACGGGTGGTAAGCTACCTTTATTGTCAAACTTACCAATGGAAAGATTATTTACATACGATGTGGGTTCTAGTTTTTCAGCACTTATGGTTACAAATATACTTGGGAAAATTGCAAATAAATATCCAAATGGATCTGCTAATTTGTTGAAAAACCTATTGTTACCACTACTAGATTATCTGAAATTAAAAATGTTAAAGGGACTAATACCGATAAGAAGAAGTTGCACTTTAGCACATCAGGTTACGGTTTACCACACTATAAGAATACTATAGCGTCCTTTGATAAAAGAGTAGTTTTATTGGATGAAGCTACATTGGATAAAACAAGATTCAAGTCTATTCTATTGATGTTCCAAAGCTTTTTTCGAATCCAAATGTCATAAAATGGTGCCAGTGGCGCTAACATTCAATCCACCAACAAGAATGACTCGCGGAGATAGTTATTTAGGAAATCAATTGGAGTTTAAATTATTCCATACGTTAGACTCTGATATCATTGTAAATAAATTTGCTGAAGTAGATTTAAGTGATGAGGAACAACTTGCAAATGTGATTGATAAAAAATATGAAATAGTTATGGATCCGGGAATCGATACTCGTAAAAAAGGATGCCATCAAAAAGGTGTAAAAGAGTATAAGAGGGAACCTCAAAATATACCTACTTCGTCCTTTACACTTGTTATAATTAATTCAAATAAATGGATTAATGATCTAAATTATACTCAGGATTATTGCGTGTCTATGGTGATTGAACATATAGAGGAAATTAAACTTTACAATAAAATAATAAATACTATTCAATCAAGAGTTAGAATTCGATAATATTTACTTTTGACCTGTTCCCACGAACGTACGAAATAGTCGACATGTTACCGCATACGACCATTTCACCAAAAATCGCAAATACATCAATTCTATCAACTCGTCCCATGTTCCGCCCATGCACGGATTTCCCAAGAAGACAAGCAAAATGAGCAAGCTGAGTGGCTGAAACATTGTATGTTTAATGGTATAATTCATGAGGGAACAAAGTGACTTCATAAACGTTGGTTTAGAAAGCATATGAGTCATGTGAAAAGAATATGAAAGTTGGATGTTTTATATGAAGCAATTTATTAAACATTCCCCCTTGGCTTTGGCCAAGTTGATGTGTTTGTGTGAAAACCACCAATTCTAATAAACATATTGAAAGGGGAGGCTTATGGAAATAATTATATCTTCAATGTTAGTTTTTATCTCTACGTCCATCGATTATTTGGTTGTTTTAACGATTCTTTTCTCTACCATGAATACTGGTAAACAACGATCAATTTATATTGGCCAATATATTGGAACGGGGTTGCTCGTTGGCTTTAGTCTCATTGCAGCGTACTTCCTGAACTTTATTCCACAAGATTGGGTGATCGGGTTACTTGGTTTACTTCCTTTGATTCTAGGGATTCGGGCTATCTTCATCGATGAAGATGTAGATGAAAAGGACTTGGAAGAAAAGATGTCGCATAGACAGTCAGAAGTTGCGAGTGTGGTTGCTCTGACCATTGCCCTTGGCGGAGATAATTTGGGAATTTATATTCCTTACTTTACTGGTATGTCCTTCCAGGAAGTCATTGTTGTGATCCTTGTTTTTATCATTGGGATTTTTATCTTATGTTATTTATCCAAACGACTGGCTTCGGTTCCTATGATTGGTGAAGTAGTTGAGCGTTACGAAAAAGTCATCGTACCAGTCGTTTTCATCGGCTTGGGTATTTTTATTCTGTTAGAGAATGGTACGATTCAACATCTTTGGTCACTGATTGCATAGAATTTTAAGCAGCTTCACGGATAGTAGAATATACCATTAAAGTAGATAAAGTTGAGCTGAAAGCTGAGATACAATACAACTGAGATGTCAAAAAGACACAGAGTGATGCAAAAAATTTGCATCGTTCTGTGTCTTTCTTTGTCTGTACTAAAAATTAGTCGTTAATGGCTTTGTATATTACGTCAGTGTACGTGAAGTTAAACAAAAGGTTCAAGATGGCGTCATAATGGTCTCTGCTCATACTGTTTTTAAAGTTTTCATAATCATTAATCTGAGAATTCCCAATGCAACAAATACAAGTTCGACCTATGTGTGCACCTTTTTCTGGCTCTTTTGTACAAACTAAAAAAATCAAATCATGTTCATTTGCATCGCCAGATTGACTCCTACGAAACCTGAAGTGAGGCATAACCTGCAACTCATCTAACCCATTCACAAACTCATTAAAACGAATACTCTTTTCTGGTAACAATACAACCACTCCTAGTTATTTATTCAATTAAAAAAAGCACAACGAGATTCGTCGTGCCAAATAACTGGGTTAGACTCATCTTTCTCTTTCGAGTTGGATTTAGCACCTTGCCGTCGGTAGGTTGCTGAAGCGTCATCGGGCCAATTCCCTCTGCTTACTCTGGATAAGTTGTGATTTTTAATTGTATACTAATAGTAACATAAAAAATATTTTTGACGAGTAATATTTAGTGATAAGTCATTTATATAAAGAAGTGAAAATAATGTGGTATGAGGATGAAGCTTTGATCAATTTATCTATTCGACATAAAGATGCTATGGATAATAAAATTGTTACTGAAATAGAAGAAATATCATTAGACAAAGTATATTGGGAAGGACTGTCTAATTCAACAATAGTTAATTATTCTAACCTTCTTTCAACTTTAGGTAGGATACCATCAGCAATTCAGAAAACTATAAAAGTTGCAGTAACTGGATTTAGTATGGCAGTAGGAAACTTAGACGGTTATTTAAAACATTATGTCCAGTTAGATTATAATACAGGGCATAAGAACTTCTTTTTATATGAGATGCGTCTTTTATTGAAATTTGTTACCGAGAACAAGGACAGCAGTTTATACCCACAAGCATCAGAGAGGTTTCAAAAAGAACTGGATGATGGATTAAATTTTTTTGAGGGAGTAACCATTCAATCGCTAGATCTTAATGATATTTTATTGTTTAGAGAAGAGATATCAAAACTGGAAAGTATCAAACAGTTTAACCTTTAATACACTTAACGATTATGACACATCAAATATTAGAGATAATGATGTTTTACATTTCCCAAGTATGATTCGTCCGATATCAGAAAAACAACTTATATTTGATGGAATATCCAATAAAAAACATATTTTTCAGATGGAAAGGTGTATCTTGTAAATTTACATGATTATCGAGTATATGGAATGAACATAGACAAAATTAAGGCAGGGTATAGAGCAATTTATTCACACTTTGACCGGATAGCTTATTTTCTTAATGAATATTACGAATTTGGGATCCCTCGTAAATTTGTCAATTTCAAAAAATATTTGGAACGCAACTACAAAGAAAAAACAAACAGGGAAAGTAATGATATTAATAAACGTTTGGATGATAACTACCTTGTTATTTATCCAAATGATTGGCTTCGGTTTTGCTTGTTTAATAGAAAGCTAGCGTATTTAAATTGAACGTCTGAAATAATCATAGATATAATTCAAGAGATAATAAGCAATGTAGCATATATCAATACATTTGCTTGGAAGTTTGCTAGTATATATAGAGAAAAAGCAAAGGGGAGGAGTAAATTATGACATATTCATATAAATATATTGTGATAGGTGGCGGAATGGCTGGAGCGAATGCAGCGATTGAAATTCGTAAGCATGACCCTGAAGGCTCATTATTGATTGTCACACGGGAAGCTGATAAGCCTTACCACCGTCCACCTTTAAGTAAAGAATTCTGGACAGAACCAAATTATCCAAAAGAGTCTATCTACTACGACTTAATCAATGATAAGTCGATTGATTTCTTAATAGAGACCACAGTTAAACGAATCGATGCAGATTCACAGGCTATCGAAATTGAGAATGGTGAAGTCTACCAATATGATAAGTTGCTTTATGCCCTTGGTGGTGACCCTAAGTGGATTGATGGCCCTGAGAGTGAGCGCGTCCTTGCGATTCGAACTCTAGAAGACTACCGCGCACTACGTCGCTTAGCCGATAAGGGGAGAAAAGTAATTATCGTTGGTGGTGGCTGGATTGGGGCAGAACTTGCAGCTGGTCTAAAGGTTAATGATCTCGATGTGACGCTTATTTTTCCAAACGACACACTAAACGAAAAGCGTCTTCCGCTAATACTTGCAAAGAAATTTCAACAACGCTTTATTGATCTTGGAGTTGAATTGATTAACAATGCTTATGCTGATAGTTACAGTGTAGAGGGCGATCAAGTGCATCTAAAACTAGAGGATGGGCGTGAGTTTGCCGCAGATATACTTATATTAGGTATTGGTGTCCAGCCAAATCTTGACTTAGCAGAAGCAGCTGGCCTAGAAATTGGCAATGGTGTCATTGCTGATAAATATTTACAGACTTCTAACGAAAACATCTATGCCGCTGGTGATATCCTTAATTATCCAGACGTTATTATTGGACGAAATCGCTTCGAACACGAAGACCAAGCAGAACATTCTGGTCAGACAGCAGGGCGTAACATGACGGGGGCTAAAGAAGCTTATAGTCATGGTGCACCGCTATCATATACGGATGTTTTAGATATTTCTATTGAAGGTGTCGGTGAACTAAGTCGTAACCATGATGATGCGATTATTGAAGAAGTTGATGGTGGTTATATTGTTTATTATCTCTTTGAAGGGAAACCAACAGGCATTTTGACATATAATGTGAAAGTCGATCTGGATAAAGCCCGTGCCATTCTTGCTAACCCACCAGAAAGCTCTGAGGGGCTACGAGGATCGTTAAAGCCTTTGTGACTAATTAGTAGCTTTGAAACAGCATTGAAAGAGAGACTCAACAACAAGCCTTTCAGGCATGCTGTTGAGTCTTTTTTGGTGCTTGGAATTTATTTGTATTCTTTTTTTACAATCCTATGCCTCATGCTTGTGGAAGTTGAATTTTAAAATCAAATTGATATGAGTATTTATGAAAAAGCAATGATTGAAAATCGTCAAAATGATGAAAGTATTTCCCATGAAGAAATGAAGCGAGAACTTGGACTATGAAATAAGGAATCGAAAACCCAAGGTTAGTTGGTAAGTCTTTAACTGGTAATTTTAGTGGGCAGTGGCGTTACAGGATTGGTGATTATCGCTTAATTTGTCACATCGATGACAATGAACTAGTTATATTATCTTTGGAAGTAGGGCACAGAAAAGATGTTATAAATAGTTATTGATTAAAAGGCTTTTTTTAAATTTTGGATAAAAGTTGGAACGAAATAGTTTAAGCTCTTTTTTAGTAAAATTAATATGATAGAAATGGTAACGTAATCATCCGTTAGAGTCTTGATTTTATACAAAGACGAGGCTAAACTATATGAAGATATTTACATCGTATTAGTAAAAATTATAGAAAAGAAGGTTATAGTATGATAATGAAATTTATGAATAGAATTCCGGCAGGGAATTTTATTGTGCCACTAGTTATTTCAATGGTCTTATATACATTTTTCCCTAACTTATTGAGAATTGGGACAATTACGGAGTCATTCCTTTCAGCAGATGGATCAAGCTTTGTTATTGGAATGTTATGTTTCTCATCAGGGACAACCATTAAGTTGAACGACTTAAAAGATCTTATTAAGTTTCAAGGTAGCTTAATATTAGTTAAAATGATCCTATCCTTAGTTTTAGCATTTGGATTTTTATTCATGTTTGGTTTAGAGGGAATTTGGGGTATTTCAGGATTGGCTTTTGTAGCTACAATTATATCTACAAACCCAGCTGTTTATGTTGCACTTTTAACTGCGTTTGGTCGTGAACGCGACGCGGGAATTTATCCTTTCGCTGGAATTATAGCACTTCCGATTTTACCATTGATTGTTATGAGTGTATTTGCTTCAGGTGGTTTAGCAGGTGTGAATTGGATGCCAGTGATTTCAGTATTTGTTCCTTTATTTTTAGGGATGATATTAGGGAATATTGATTCATCATTCTCAGACATTTTTGCAAAATGTTTACCAGCTCTTTTAATGTTATTAGGATGGACTTTAGGACAAGGTATGAACTTTATTGAGGCCATTAAATCAGGTGTACCAGGTGTCTTAATGACTGCATTCTTCTTAGTTGTTACTTTACCTGTTGTTTTTATGTTTGAGAAGCGAGTACTCAAAGGGGAAGGATATTCATCAATTGCTTTAACAACTATTGCTGGAGTTTCAACATCAACTCCCGCAGCTGTTGCAGTGGCACTACCTGAATTACAACCTTATGTTACTTCAGCTACAGCGATTATCTTAACAGGTGTTGTTATTACATCTATAGTAGCACCATTTTTATCAGCGAAATTAGCCAGTAAACGTGGCGACACTTTTTAATAGTTTATGGGAAACGACACAATGTTTAAACATATTGTGTCGTTTTTTTGATGTTTACTCAATTCACGGCTTTTGTTGTTGATTGCTCGCAATGATATAATTTAAACAGAATAGGAGGCTTTACTATGCGCTATGTACTTTTACTAAGAGGTGTTAATGTAGGTGGTAAGAATAAAGTGGTGATGGCTGACTTAAAAAATAATCTTGAAGTAATGGGATACACTCATGTGAAATCATATATTAATAGTGGCAATGTGTTCTTTAATAGTGAGGATGCAGTGGAAGAGATGAATGAAAACCTTCACACTCATTTCAGTCATACTTATGATTTTGAATTGTTATTCGTCATCCTTGGTGCTGATGAGTTTATTCAGGAGTATCACAATCTACCTGAATGGTGGCAAGATGATTTCGCCCGAAAAGATGTTCTGTTTTACACTGATTCTATTGATAAAGCCGCTTTGAGACAAACGATTGAGGCTATGAACGTTGGTGACGAGATTATTTATTTTGGAGAACTTGCTGTTTACTGGGGGAAATATTCGGAAGCAAGTTTCAAAAAGACTGCTTATGCGAAATATTTAATTCGGACACCATTCTACAAAAAAATGACGATCCGCAACGGGAAAACATTCGAAAGAATATACCAGATGCTATTAGAGTAATCACTAGTTGGAGTGCTATGACTGTATCCGCTACTTGTTTATTGTTATACTTCAGTTAATTAAATGCGGTTACATTAAGGAGCTGAAGTATATGAAGGGGCCAGATAAGGATAAATTATATCCTAATAGACTCATTAAATCAGTGTGTTATATAAAAAATCTACCCAAAAGGGCGAATGTAGAAATAGGAGATTATACGTATTATAGTGATAATACGAGGTCGCCCGATAATTTTTATGAGAACATTGAACATCATTATGATTTCTTAGGTGATAAACTAATTATTGGAAAGTTTTGTGCGATTGCGGAAGGTGTTAAGTTCATTATGAATGGCGCAAACCATCGTATGAATAGTGTAACAACGTATCCGTTTAATATTTTTGCTTCGGGTTGGGAAAAGGTGACGCCGACTGTCGAAGAGCTACCTTTCAAAGGTGATACAGTTATTGGTAATGACGTTTGGTTGGGTCAACATGTAACAATTATGCCGGGGATTACAATAGGGGATGGTGCGATCATTGCGGCCAATTCAACTGTTGTTAAAGACATCGAACCTTATTCCATATACGGTGGAAGCCCCGCAAATTTTATAAAGAAACGATTCAGTGATGAGACGATTGAGTCATTGCTAAAACTGCAATGGTGGGATTGGGATGAGGATAAATTATTTAATCATTTGGAGATGTTGACTTCATCAGCTGGGTTAAATGAAATAACAAAACATATTGAGAAGGATAGTCATTAATTCTTCCATCTTCAAGGAGATGAAGAAGCAGGACAGGTCTTTCTAGGAGAAGCACCAGAGATTATGGAAAATGATCACTGGCAAGATATTGAAATAAACTAAACAAAAAAACCGATGTGTCTGCTTTAGACTCATCGGTTTTATTTTTTTACTCAACCATTTGATATTCAATCCAAGTTTGTTGTTCGACATTTTGTAATTCATTCTTTAAATCAGGTAGTGCAAGTGAAATGCCACCGTCACTATTATAGAAAAGATAAGCAGCGTCTGTACCTGAACGGTAATTAGCAGTTTGTCCAAATATATTTAAGTTTGTCTGCGCGAAAACTTCTCTATATTTTGCTTCATCAAAATGAGCAACATTTATTTTATTTACAATATCATTATTTATTGTTACATCATAAGTGGCAGGGTCATTTGCGATACTACCTTGATAAGAGAGTATGCCAGAGCGAAAGTCTATTTCGATTTGTTTAAAATTTGGGTAATGAGATTCGAATAAACGTCTTCCATTCATTTGAGACATATCAACATAGTACTCAGCCTCTGGATTGGCGATGATGGTAGATGAACTTGTACCAGCATTTAGACTATCGATATAGTCATAAAAATGCATAGGAAGATTCATTTTTTCTGCATTTGACCACCCACCTGGTAAGTATCCTATTACAGCATTTCTAAATGCTTGACGATTACCAGGTGTATAGTTATGGTGATTTTTCAAAATAATATCAATAATTGTATCAAATACTTCTTGAGCTTGTTCATAGTTAAAACTATCACCAAGAATTGATGGAGCTTGTAACTCTTGAATGACAAAATCTACATCAATATAGTCAGTTAGATTGTCTGAACTAACGGTGTCTTCTGAACTAGTAGGATCATTTGAACCTAGTATTTCAGGGTATAAGGTCGAAATAAAATTCACAGTGGTTGAAGGATCCCCACCCGTCGGCATACTTGTTTTATGAAGGACGAGAGTATTAAAGTATGCATCTTCTGGCAATGCTGCTATTTGCTCATCAGTAAAGTTATGGAATTCACCGTAGCCATATTCAATGACAGATTTAAATTGTTCTACTAAATGTGGATTCGCTTTGGCATATTCTACTGCCTCATCGTAGGAAAGAATCCTCATATCAGATGCTACCACTTCCGTATCGTTAGTTTGTGGTGGTGTTGAGTTGTTCGTATGATCAAACAATTCAGTTGTAATATCAAATTGTCCATCATCACTGACTTTATTTTCTAAGATAATTCCCGTATGTGGCGCTAAGTAAGTGGTGTAAGTGTAGTTATCAATCTGTTTTTCTAAAACGACAACATTTTGATAGACGGTATCTAAATGCGTAAAAGAATCTAAAATATCAACAACGAAGACAGGTTCATCTTGGTAATAGCCTTGATAAAAGACTTGACCAGCAGTTAATGTACTAGGTAGGATAAGTGACTGATATGTATCTGTCGAATCAGAATGATATCGGTAATCAATAGATGGATCTTCATGCGGGAAATAGGCTAATTCATAAATTCCGTCATCTTGAATTTGGTAAACATAGACGGTATTTGTTGCGTTATTATCAAAATTAAATTGATAAACATTCGCTTCGTCCGCAGGGTAATTACGAATCACTTCGTAATCATCAAACTCCATAAAATCAGCGACATGATTATAAGCATCATGGAAATAATAAGGCGCATAGTTAGTGCCAGCTACAGTTGTAGTAGCTTGAGCGACGGGCATTTGAATCGAAAATAGGAACAGATAAGTGATGAAACTCAAAATGAATGAGCGCTTTTTTTTCATTTAGTAAACTCCTTAAGTGTTATATTGCATTTATTATAGCATATGTTTGAATATGAGGGACATGAGTAATAAAATAAGAGTGCAAAGGTCAGGGCACTAGTCAAACGGTCATAAAAGCAATGAATAAGGACTAAAAAGATGGAATTATACAGTGTAAATGGAAGTATCTCGGCAGCAGACGGCAAACGAAGGAGCTGTTAGCTTACTTATTAGAAGTAGCTAGTATGAGTTTAGGCAATGAAGAAATTTATTTTGGCAAGTTAGCTGTTTATTGAGGGAAATACGACGAAGCCAGTTACAAAAAGACGGCGTATGCAATATACTTAGTAAAGTCCCTATTTTATAAGCAAATAACTGTTCGAAATGGAAAAACATACGAAAAGATATATCAAAAACTAATGGAAAATTAAATGAAGGCAGGTAAAAAGATGAAATTATTAGTATTAGGTGGAACTAATTTCTTTGGTAAAAAAGCCGTTAAAAAATTATTAGATAATGGACACGATGTTACAATCGCAACGAGAGGGAATAAGTCGAATCCATTTCAAGGACGGGCTGGGCACATTACTTTAGATGCAAGGGACAAACATCACGATGGCTGGACTGAGGTGTTAGACCAGAAATGGGACGCTGTCTTTAATAATGTGTGTTATACAGCTGATGATGCGCGTATAATGGTTGAGAAGTTTACGAATGTTATTGACCAGTTCTACTTTACATCTTCAATGGCAGTTTATAGTGGAGATATTGATGGGTATACAGAAGCGGATTTTGACCCATACACATATCAGATTGACCCTAACAAAGAAGTAAATTATGGAGAAGGGAAGCGTCAGGCAGAGAAAGTGCTGTACACTGAAGCACCATTTAACGTGACAGCCTTCCGTTTTCCAATTGTATTAGACTTGGATGATTATACAGAGCGACTGCATTTTTATGTTGAAAAAGTTTTGAACAATGAAGTGATTCACTTTTATAGTCCTGATGTAAAAGTAAACTATGTCAAAGGAACAACAGCTGCCGATTCAATTGTTTGGGCGATTGAAAACCAACAGGAAGGCATCTTCAATATTAGCTCACGCAATGCGGTTACCGTAGAGACATTCATCGCTTGGTTAGAAGAGATGACGGGACGCACAGTTAACGTAAATTATACGGATGACAGAAAAATTGAATCACCATTTAGTACGGTTCATGATCAATATCTTCGCTCAGATAAGATTGAGGAAGCAGGTCTTGACTTACATAATTTAGAAGATTGGTTGAAACCATTAATCCAAGCAATTGCAAAAGAAGGGTAGAGATATATGTCGATTACCATTAATATCTACTATTCAGGTAAAGAAGGGAACGCTAAGAAGTTTGCACAAAAGATGCATTCAAAAGGGATTGTGGATGCAATTCGAGAAGCTGAGGGCAATCTCAGATATGAATATTTCACTCCATTGAAAGATGAGACAACGATCCTATTAGTGGACACCTGGACCAATCAACAAGCGATTGATACCCATCATGCTTCCTCAATGATGCAAGAAATTATTGATTTACGAGAGAAATATGACCTAACAATGCGAGTTGAACGTTACACTTCTGATGAAGAGGGTGTACCAGAGTCTGATAAAAAGTTTATAAGAGAATAATAAAACAGCCTGTTGCTAAATTTTGTTGGTAACAGGCTGTGTTTTTTTACGCATCCCACTGGTATTTTTTCATATCGACATGATTTGTGTTTTTAAATTCAACACCTTCTTCTAACAGAAGTTCTTTTTGATTGAGGAAAGATGGAGCAAGTCTTCCTGCGTGATTGACAACACGGTGACACGGGTACTTGCCGTAATAACTTGACTGACTCAGAACTTTACCAACGAGGCGCGCATTTTTATCGCGTCCAATAAGTTTGGCAATTTGTCCATATGAACTCACTTGACCCTTAGGGATTTCTTCAACAACAGCTAATATTTCGTAGATTAAGTCTTCAGACATTTTTGCAGGCATATTGACAACTCCTCTATATCGCATTTAAATATAATATATCATAGACACTCAGTGTATTTGGTAATTTTTAACACTTACGTTATAATACCCCTAATAATAGAAAAGCAAAACATATTAAGAGCAAGTGTGAACTTGAAAGATAAGATATGATTATTGATGCGCACTTTTTAGTAACTAAGTGACGCTTTTTTTATTGACATGAATAAAAGAATATATTGTGTAATGGAGGGATAGATTCTTGACTACATATTACGGGGATTCAAGTTCGAATCAATTGGTACTAAAAAATCTACCCAACCTTGACGATTCAAGAGATTGAGAAAAGTAACAAGCACATCGATTGAAAGGATGATACGATGATTGAAGTAGCTAAGAAGTATGGTATACATTTAGTAGAGAATACGTTAAAAGACGTCAATATGGGACTTGATTTTCAAGTCATTATTGGACAAGACCATAGCGGACAAGAGTGGATTTTACGTGTTCCAAGGCGTAAAGAAGTCTTCTTAAAAGCTCAAGCTGAGAAGAATATTTTGGAGTTGGTTAATCAATGGACTGACTCGGTTCAAGTACCAAACTGGGAAGTGTTTACGGAAGAACTAGTCGCTTATAAATCCCTAGCAGGACAACCAGCTGTCACAACTGATGCAACAACTCAAGAGAACACGTGGGTATTCGAAGTGGATAATGTACCAACTGAGTATACTGAGAGCTTAGGTAAAGCAATGGCTGATATCCATTCGATACCTTCAGAAAAAGTTGATGAAGCTGGACTGAAAGTTGAACCAGCAGATAATTTAAGAATAATTATGAAAGAGCGAATGAGTAGAGTCAAAGAAAACTATCCTGTTCATGAAAAACGTTGGCAACGATGGGAAAACTGGTTAAATCAGACTGATATGTGGCCTAAGGAAACCGGCTTTATTCATGGTGACTTGTATCCTGGTCATATTCTGATTGATGCTGAATCGAAAGTCTCGGGAATAATAGATTGGACAGAAGCAAAACATGCGGATGTATCCAATGACTTTACCGCCCATTATTTATTGTTCGGAGAAGACGAACTCGTGAAGTTAATTAAAGCGTACGACAAAGCAGGCGGTTATACATGGCCTAAAATGAAAGAACATATTATTGAATTACTATCAACACAAGCAATTACCATTGCAGAATTTGCTGAAACATCTGGTTTGGAAGCTTACAAGCAAGCTGCAAAGGACATGTTGAGTCAAGAATAATTGATTCAGAGAAAGAGGAATTAGATGCAAGATTACTTAATAACAATAGAAATGTTTATGATTGTACTAATTGGCTTCATGAATATTTACACGTGCCATCTTTACTATCGAGATAAGCAATATTCACAAACGAATCAATATAGAATTTCAGAACGAAAATTATTACGATCGAGTTTTTTGCTCGGCGGTATCGGAGCATTTTTAGGAATGCGTATCTTCAGACATAAAACAAAACACCTTAAATTCCAACTATTAATTCCAGTTGCAGCTATTTTCACTTTAGCTGTGTGGAGTTGGTTGATTTTTGAAATAGTTCGAACGATTTAACTATGCATTCTATCGATACATAAGATATTTGCTTATTTTTAAATTTTTAAAATGGAAATCACCTTTTTTTACGTATATATATATGAGGTGATTTTATGGAGAAAAATATTGAACTGATCCATTTGGAATATTTAGAAAAAAGATTCCTTGCTCTGGATACGAGTAAACTAAAAAAATTAAAATATTTAACTCGTGGCTATCAAGGCGAAGCAGAATTCTTACTTTGGTTCAAAAAATTTGGGAGTGAACATGCCAAGATAATTCCTAATTATTGGTTTCACGATGGGAAGACGATGGAGTCCGACTTTCTTATAATGACTGAAAAAGTATGGTATACCGTCGATGTTAAGAATTTTGATGGAACGTTCGAGTATAAAAATAACGAATGTTGGCTGAACGGTTATTTGTTTGATGAAAACTTTTTTCATACGATGTCGACTCGCGTTCGCAAACTACAACGCATAGCTCAAGACGTGTCTCGCAATATTGAAGTCGTAGGAGCAATGGTATTTATCAATGAACACTGCGAATTGAAAATTGATAGCCAAGTGGACTTTGATATCGTGACTCGCAATCAATTAAAAAACTATTTAACAACAGTCAAGCAATATCGTCCATTGTCTACTGATTATAATAAACAAATTGACACTGTACTGGATCGTTACAGAACAACAAATCCATTTCGACCAACTGGACTAAAGCCAGTAGAGTTGGATAAACTAAGGAGAGGGATTTGTTGTTATAACTGCTCAAGTTATAGTATTCAAATAACCAAAAAAAATATCAAATGTAAGCAGTGTAATTTTGATGTTCTTAAGAGGGAAGGCGTTATCGAAGCTGCTCGCCAATTACGATATATTTTTATCGATAATCCTGAATTTGTAACGACTGATAGTGTTTGGCGATTTTGTGATAATTTGATTAGTAAAAATACTATAAGGCGTGCGCTGACTAGTCAATATGAAAGAAAGTCTAGCGGAAAGAGTACGTATTACGATATACCGATTTCTAACTGATTCTAGAATTATATTTAGTTTGCTTGCCAGTCATACCAGCATTCATATGGGAGTTAAGCAGCGCTAGCCTATCATACCAGCATTCATATGGGAGTTAAGCATCGCTAGCCTACCATACCAAATTTCATATGGGAGTTAAGCGCCGCTAGCCTACCATACCAAATTTCATATGGGAGTTAAGACGTGTTTGCCTACCATACCAGTATTCATATGGGAGTTAAGCATAGCTAGCCTACCATACCAGCATTCATATGGGAGTTAAGCATCGCTAGCCTACCATACCAGCATTCATATGCCGGCAATCATTTCAGATTAAACTAAAAACACCTCATTCTACCGAAAAAGTAGAATGAGGTGTTAATTTAATGAATATTATTCTGAGTCTTCCATCCCCATTTGTTGTTTAAGACGAGTTAACTCGTCCTCAACAGCAGCAGATGTATTTGAAGCGTATTTTTCTTCTAAAGCTTTAGCTTGGTCAATTGGTTCTGAGTTTAATTCTGACATAGCATTCGCTTCGTCTAACATACGGTTAGCTTTATCTTCCATACGTTCGAAGTTACCAATGGCACTTTCAGATTGAGTAACGCTACTTGTTGCATCATTAATTGTTTTCTGCGTTTTCGCCACTGACATTTTACCTTTGATCATTGAACGACGTTGTTTCAATGTATCGATATCTTTAGCTAATTTGTCGTGCATTTGACGCATTTTCACTGCATTTTCGTGAGCAGCCGCATAAGCTGTTGCGAATCCTGCGCCGACATTCTCAACTTCTTGCTTCTTAGATAAGAAGATACGTGCATCATCTTCATTACCAGCTTCTAAGGCTTTCTTAGCTAACTCTTCGTATTTTTTCACTTCAGCTTCGTTTTCATCGACTTTACGTTTGCTACGTGTTTCTTCAGCCATGACGCTTGCTGTACTTTCTTTAACTTCAGCTAAGTCTTCAAGCATATCACGTAAGTATTGATCGATCATTTTTTCTGGGTCTTCCATACGATCGATAATAGAGTTAATGTTAGCACTGATAATATCTGTAAAACGGTTTAAAATTGACATAGTTTATTCCTCCATAAATGTGTGTTTTATTCGTCACTGTATTTTTTCGCTAATTCATCTGCTTCTGATTGAGTTCCAAACGTATCGATTGGTTTATTCAACATATCTTCCGTTCGTTTTGCTTGGATAGCTTCTTGTTCTTTACGTTTTCGCCACCATAAGAAGAGGATTCCGACTAAGATAATCCCGCCGATGACTAAGAAGACTGGGATCCACGGTGATGTGGTCACTTCCATAATTCGGTCAGCTGCGTCACGGAATGACTTGCTAAAGAATTCAGACGTGTTCAGACTCATGTCGTAGTAGTAACGATCAATATAATCTAATAAGATATCTGCTGCTTCTCTGTCTATTACTTGATCTGCTTGAGTACCGGTAACATAGTAAGTCGTATAGTTACTAGGAGACCCTTCATAGAACATCAACAATAAGTGAGCTTCATCTGTAAATAATTCATCATATAGCTCGTTAGTATATTCTTCAACTTCGTTCATAGAAGCATTACTTGAACCATTAATCTCAGTTGTAATATAGACATGAGGCTGTACGCCTGTTTCATTATAGAAGTGACGTAACCCATCGACCATGACTGTTTGATTTTCTACCCAATTTGCATCATCTGTATAATAATCCGTCTCATTGACTGAACCTGCTGGAAGTGGCTCACGTTCAACGGTTGAGCGTGTGATGGATGACTCGGAGTTACCTGAATTACCAGAATTCCCGCCGCCTCCAAAAATCATTGGGAGTAAGAAAACGGCAATAAAACCAATCACAATGAATGTAATTAAAGTACTACCACAACCACCGCCGCCACCTCCAGAAGGACCGCCACCAAAGTTTCGTCTTCTGCGGTTAGAGCCCCAAGAGTTAAAGATTGGACCAGTTCGAATCACTGGGCGTGAATTATATGAACCACCCCAGCCACCGCCACCGCCCCAGGAGCTACCACCGCGACTACTGCCACCGAATGATCCACCGCCACGTCCACTTGAACTGCTGCGACCGCCACCGCCACGAGAGCCACCGAAGCCACCACTGCGACCTCCGCCGCCACCACCGCGGCCTCCACCTCTTGCCATAGACATCCCTCTCTTCTTTCGATTACTAACTTAGTTTCTTAATTTCAATATATCATAAAGCGTTACCATCAATCAATTTAGAAGCCTTCTAACAGTCGTTTTCACAATATTTGACCCAACTCGTAGTTAAATATAAAATGAATAAGTATAAATAAAGAAAACGAGGAGAATGACATTGAAATTAATCTCATGGAATATTGATTCGCTAAACGCTGCATTAACAAGTGACTCAGCTAGAGCGGAATTATCAAGAGCTGTATTAAATATTATTAAGGATGAAAATCCAGATGTAATTGCGATTCAAGAAACGAAATTATCAAGCAAAGGACCGACTAAGAAGCATTTAGAGATACTAGAAAAAGACGTATCAGATTATACAATTGTTTGGAATAGTTCAAAAGAGCCTGCACGTAAAAGTTATGCTGGAACGATGTTTTTATTTAAGAACCATCTAACACCTATTGTGACTTATCCAGAGATCGGTGCACCAAGTACAATGGATGCGGAAGGGCGTATTATTACACTTGAATTTGAAGAGTTTTTCATTACACAAGTTTACACGCCAAATGCGGGATCTGGTTTAGTACGTTTGGAAGAGCGTCAACAATGGGACATAAAGTATGCTGATTATTTAGCTAGTCTTGATGAGAAAAAACCAGTTATTGCAACGGGAGATTACAACGTGGCTCACAAAGAAATTGACTTGAAGAATCCAAAGAATAACAAACGTTCAGCTGGTTTTACAGATGAGGAGCGAGAAGGTTTCACGAATTTACTGAACCGTGGCTTCACAGATACATTTCGTTATATTCATGGAGATGTCGAAGGCGTTTATACTTGGTGGAACCAACGTGCCAAAACGAGTAAAATCAATAATTCTGGGTGGAGAATTGATTATTGGTTGGTAAGTGATCGCATTGCTGATAAAGTATCGAAGTCAGAAATGATTGATTCAGGTGTACGTCAAGATCACACTCCGACGTTGTTAGAGATTAATATATAAAAAGTTAATTTATATTAAAATTATTATTTTGACGTGGTAATGAAACTGTTCTTGAAAGAACAAATGAAAATACACCCCCAATTAATTTTTGGGAGTGTATTTTTTTTGCAATGAATTCTCGTTGATGCGGAAATCGTTTGTAATCTTATAAAGCACTCAAACCGCGTTTTAAATCATTGATTAAATCATCAACATTCTCAATACCAATCGATACACGAATTGTTTCTGGTTTCACGCCACCAGCTAATAATTCATCATCCGTTAACTGACTATGAGTCATTGAAGCAGGGTGTACAACGAGTGATTTCGCATCCCCGACATTGGCTAAAAGTGAGAATAGATCTAATTGTTCAATGAATTTGACTCCACCTTCATAACCACCTTTAACTCCAAACGTAAAGATAGATCCAGCGCCTTTAGGCAAGTACTTTTCTTTCAAGTTATAATAAGGACTACTTTCTAACCCAGCATAGTCCACCCATTCAACATTCTCGTGACTTTCTAAGAATTTCGCAATTTTCTCTGCATTCTCTACGTGACGTTCAACACGAACATGTAATGATTCCAACCCTTGAATAAGTAAGAATGCATTAAAAGGAGATATCGCTGCTCCAGTATCACGTAGTAAAGTTGCACGGATTTTTGTCGTATAAGCTCCTGGACCAAACGTTTCTGCAAAAGATATACCGTTATAAGTTGGATCAGGTTCTGTTAAGCCTGGGAACTTATCATTTTGAGCCCAATCAAACGTTCCACTTTCAACGATAACGCCTCCGATTGATGTCCCATGGCCACCAATAAATTTCGTTGCTGAGTGAACAACAATGTCAGCACCAAATTCAATCGGGCGTAATAAGTAGGGCGTTGCGAATGTATTATCAACAATTAAAGGAATCCCATTCTTATGTGCAATCTTCGCCAAAGCTTCAATATCTTCAATGTTCCCGGCGGGGTTACCAATACTTTCTACAAATACCGCTTTTGTATTATCTTGAATAGCTGCTTCAACATTTGATAAATCACTCGTATCTACAATCGAAACATCAATACCAAATTTTTTAAATGTATGTTCAAATAGATTATGCGTACCACCATACAAGCTTGCCGTTGCTACAATATGGTCGCCATGGGAAGCAAGCACTTGGATAGCGTAACTAATTGCAGCCATTCCTGAAGCAACGGCTAAGCCGGCTGTTCCGCCTTCAAGAGCGGCAACACGAGCTTCAAAAACACCTTGAGTTGGATTCCCGATACGTGTGTAGATATTACCACCTTCCGCTAATGCAAAGCGGTTGGCACCTTGCTCAACATCATCAAATACATAGGCAGTTGTTTGGTAGATTGGGACTGCACGCGAACCTGTCTCATCGACTGTATGGCCTGCGTGTACCGCGTTTGTTTCAAAACTATATTCTTGTGTCATAATATATCTCCTCCATAATTTTAAATATAAAAAAAGCTTCCATCCTTGCATTGTCTGCAAAGGATGGAAGCTTGTCGCTTATCCATGGTACCACCTTAATTCGCTACACTATCACTAATGTAACCTCACTGAGTACGTTCTATCGTTGAATTATACTCGCTCACTGTAACGGGTGAACCCGAATAACCCTTACGATTAACCGCTTGAGTTACTATTGCTCAAAGACCATTTTCATCTATTTCCCTTGACCTACTTTCACCACACATAGGCTCTCTATACAAGTTGTTTAAACTACTTATCTTATCAGTGCTTATTTATTCTAATTTATTTAACCATATGTTAATCTTAATCTCATTAAATGTCAAGGGAATAAATAGGTTGTCTTAATGAAATTTTCTGAGATAATAGGAAAGTAAAAATAAATGGGGAGAATGATTTAATGACAAATAGAACAAAGCTACGTTACTTTCTAGTAACGATGATCGTCTTATTGACAGTACCTATGCAGTCTATTGGGGCACTTGAAGTGATTGATACTCAACTAATTGAACCATTTAAATCGGATTTAACGGTGGAAGAATTAGTTGAAGCCTTACCAGAGGATGCATCAATCGATGAGCCTAATTTAATGTTAATTAATCGAGATAACCGTTTGGAAGCTGACTTAGAGATGGAATTTGCATGGACAGGTACTGGGAATTCATACAATGCAAATATTGTTGATCCGTTCAATTCTTTGATTACAGCTGCTGAAGAAGCAGGCTATTACTTTGAAACAGTATCTGCTTACCGAACAATGGCTTTTCAAGAAGCAAACTTTGCGGGTCGTTATAATATGTATCTGGCTGAAGGATACAGCGAAGCCGATGCCTTCTATATGACTGATATGTTTGTTGCTCCGGCAGACGCCACTGAACATTCAACTGGACTGGCCTTTGATTTGTTGGGAACAGATTGGCAAGAATATGGACGCGACTTACATCAAGCCTACGGACAATACGGTTCCGCTATATGGTTAGCAGAGAATGGCCATGAACATGGTTTTATCTTACGTTACTTAGAAGGAAAGACTCATATAACAGGTTATGAATATGAGCCTTGGCATATTCGATACGTTGGAAAAGATCATGCTACTTTTATGTTTGAACACGGTCTGACATTGGAAGAATATATAGCCTTAATTAATTTGAAAGAAACTACGACAGAATAAGGTTTGAGAGGTACTTCATTAAAAATGAAGTGCTTTTTTTGTGTTTTTAAAAAATAAATTAATGGAAATGACCTTAAATTACGTATATATATACAGGGTAAAATTACTCAAAAAAAAATTGGAGGCATTTAATTATGATTATGACAGAAAAAGGCAATTTATTACTTAACTTAGATAAGAAAAAAATCATGGATCCAGCGGACCTAGTATTTGTAGGCAATAGTAGTTTATATTTGTTAGCATTTGTCCACGAAGAGTTTGGGAATCCATTTCAATATGAGTTATTCCATTTATTAATGAATCAGTGGAAAGGCGATCGAATAACGTTGGTTCAAGATACTGAGGAAGCTAGGAGTTATCTGACACAAGACGAAAAATTTACATACCATAGAAATTATAAATACAAATTAAGACGTCGGATTATCAAAGAGGGTATGGTGACCAGAGTGACGATAGAACCTAAAGAAATGAAGCGTTGGGCAAGAAGATGGCAAGCTTTTATTAATCAATATGTCCTAGTTAATTATGACTCACATTTGTTTATAACGCTTGATAAAAGATTATATAAACAAACCCAGCAAATGACTCCATACTTTGTATTAGCAACAGCGGAGAACCGAAAAGAGTCTGGAGGGAGTTGGTCAACACATCGAATTGGAGTAGAACCAATCGGAACCGAAACATTTGATGCAGGTGATTACTTTGAGATGTTTCGATTAATTGGTAATCAGTCAGCTATAAAACTCAGTAAAGAAGACTCAGAAAGAAAATTAGGTCTTAGAGATTAGTAGGTGCTAATAACTCATGCTTTATTCAACAATATATGGTAAAATATTGTTACATAAATAAAGGAGGGGTTTCAGCATGGATAACTTACCTAACTGTCCACAATGTCAGTCTGAATATACTTATGAGGACGGCGCTGTATTTGTATGTCCCGAATGTGCACACGAATGGACTGCAAGTGAACAACAAGCAGCTGAAGAAAGTAACATGATTAAAGATGTTAATGGGAATGAGCTAGAGAATGGTGATACAGTTGTTGTTGCGAGAGATTTGAAAGTTAAAGGCTACAAACAAGCCATTAAACAAGGGACGAAAGTGAAAAACATTAGATTAATCCTTAATCCTGCCGATGGACACGATATTGATTGTAAGATTGACGGATTTGGAGCGATGAAACTAAAGTCAGAATTCGTTAAAAAAGCATAATATATATAAATACCTCACTTATAAAGTGGGGTATTTATTTAATCAAAAAGGGGAAATTAAGTTGTTGAAATGTTTTCTATTGTTACTATGCATATTCCTTCTTGTTGGTTGCAGTTCATCAGAAAATCCGATGCCTGATATTGAAGAAGAGAGTCAAAGTGAGTTAACAGTAAGCAAAGTAGAACAACCAACCACTCAAGGATTTTCACAAAATAATATGGCTGATGCTCAGATATTATTGAATATCCTAATGTTGTCTTAACAAATGGACAAGGAAATGTGGATGAGTTTCTAGCTACGATGAATTTGCGAATGAATGGAGCAAATATCAAGCATCGATTAGTTGATAGCAAGACAATACTCGTGAAGAATTGGTCTGTGATATGTCTCAAGTTCAATTATTATTCCCTCAAACTTCAATATACCTCACTGAAAGATTAAGAATGTGTTAGAATAATATAAAAACAGTGAGAATCATCAAGGAGGAATTGTGAATTGGAAAAAGTGAAATTGGTCATAGCGATGTTAATAGTGGGAACAATTGGGATTTTCGTTCATTATATTCCGCTGCCGTCAGCTGTTATTGCAATGTTTAGAGCAATCATTGGGACACTATTCTTATTAGGAGTTATCACTGTAAAGAAAAGTAAAATTAATTGGCCGGCAGTTCGCAAAAATGCAAAGTACTTAATTATTTCTGGAACGGCGATTGGCTTTAATTGGATTTTCTTGTTTGAAGCTTATCAATATACAAGTGTAGCGGTGGCAACTTTATGTTATTACATGGCACCAGCATTTGTTATATTACTCGCACCCCTTGTACTAAAGGAAAAGCTGACTGCATTTAATGTCATTTGTACGTTGGCGGCTTTGTTTGGAGCAGTGTTAATTTCGGGAGTATTTGGAGGAAGCCATGCAACTTTAGTTGGAGTTGGCTATGGACTCGCTGCAGCGATACTGTATGCATGGATTATGATTTTGAACAAGTTGACAAAAGGCTTATCTGGTTTAGAGCTTACTTTTTTCCAATTATTAGTATCAGCCTTTGTGATGATCCCGTATGTGCTGATTACTGAAGACTTAGGCGCAGTAAACTTTACACCATCGATTATTTTACTACTCCTTATTGTAGGAATTGTCCATACTGGCTGGGTTTATCAGTTATTCTTCTCAGCTTTGAATCAATTACCAGCTCAAACATCGTCATTACTAAGTTACGTCGACCCAGTCACAGCAATTATACTTTCAGCGTTACTTCTCCAACAACCCTTCGGGAGAATTCAAATCATCGGAACAATATTTATTTTAGGCTCAGCGATATTGAATGAAGTTTTTAGCTTTAAAAAGCAAGCATCATTAGTAGCAGAAACCGACACCATCATATAAAACATCTTTTAAAATTAAATATAAATGATAAAACGACACTAATAAAGACTATATTAGTGTTTTTTTGTGTTAGTCATATAAATAATAAAGATATAACTTGACTTAATTATTAGAGAAAGGTAAGATTAATGAAAATATAATAATACATGCAAGGAAAAAAGATAGTAATTGTTATGAAAGAGAATTTGCGGTAGCTGAAAAGCAAAGCATAACAACCTATTCTGACACATCCTTTGTTAGTGGTATATACCCGGTAGTTCCGTTATAGCTGGAGTTTATTTAAAACTCCCAGAGGCTACTTTTGTGAGATTGTAGCGAAGTGAAGGTGGAACCGCGTTTCGACGTCCTTTAATCCTAAGTGGATTAGAGGACGTCTTTTTTTATACTCACATTATTATGTATCAGAAAAATGAAAGTGAGGGTTTTGGATGGAAAACACACCAATACTGAAACAGATTAATTTAGCTAATCAATATTTGAATCTTATTTCTGACGCAGGGTATCAACTCATTGACTTAAATATGGTTGAACCTTTTCAAGTTGAAAGTAAAGATTATCATCCTGATAATATCGTTTTTGAACGGAATCAACAGTTGTTCTCGTTACGAAGTGACTGGACACGAAGTATTTTGAATTATAATAATGCCTTTCAAATATCTCAACAAAAATTTGGTTACTTTGGGCCTGTTATTCGACAATCTAAGACTTATTATCAAGCTGGCGTTGAGTTATTTCAACCTAGTATGACAGATATGGTGCAAAGTATAAATTTGCATTTAAGTTTTGTTGAAGCATTACTTGAAACACGATTCACTGTGATTGTTGTCAATCATGATCTCTTGCTTGATATGTATATTGAATTACATGAATTATCTGAAGAGGTGAGGGCCTTAGTCATCGATAAAAATTTGTCCACATTAAGAGAATTATTAGGCAACGAGCATCCATTTTATCAATTAATGATTCTACCCGTGAGTCAACAGTTTGATCATGTTGATAAGCAGTTTGGAACGAGCAAACCGATGCAAATGATTCATTCTCTAAAAGAAACACTGCGAACACCTGAGACGCGTTTTATATTAGATTTATCATTCAGATCACCTCAAACTTATTACAATGGCTTTTATTTCCAAGCCTTTTTGGGTGAAAACACCCCGGTTCTTTCAGGTGGGCAATATGCGGATGGCGCTTTTGGGATTGGAATCAACTTGTCGACGGGAGGCTTATTATGATCACGGTTGCACTATCTAAAGGACGTCTATTTAAAGATTTTATTGAATTTTTAGAAGCGAGCGATTTAACTCACTATGCGAAACCATTACAAGAAAATGGGCGCTATTTATTTAAAATCGTTGACGATGTGAAGTTTATTTTTGCTAAAGGGGCCGACGTTCCGACCTATGTTGAACAAGGTATAGCAGACTTAGGGATTGTGGGACAAGATATAATCACTGAAAATCAGTTTAATGTATTGAATGTATCCGGACTTCCATTTGGTAAGTGCCGTTTAGCGATTGCTGGGGCTCCGACGTTAAAGCAACATGAGATTAAGACTGTGGCGACAACATTTACAAATATTACGCGCCAATACTTTATTGAACAACGCCAAGATGTAGAATTAATCCATCTGCATGGATCGGTTGAGTTGGCTCCAATATTAGGCTTAGCCGATGCGATTGTAGATATTGTTCAAACAGGTACAACATTGAAAGTGAATAACCTTGTTGAACATAATACGATCATGTCGATACATGCCCGACTTATTGCGAATAAGCAGTCGTTCTATACTAAAGAAGATGTAATCTATCAATTTATTAAAGAGATTGGGGTGATATAGGTGAATGTTCAAGAATTTATTAAAACCTTTCAAAAAAATAAACAAGATACGAATGTAAATCAAATCGTGACGGTTCAAACGATTATTGATCAAGTGAAAAACCAAGGGGACGAAGCACTATATGGATTAACGAAGCGGTTCGATAAGGTAGATCTAGATACATTAAAAGTTTCACCTGAACAGATGAAAGCAAGTTGGGAATCGTTAGATAAAGAATTACAAGATGCGTTGATTATTGCTAAAGAGCGAATTGAAGCTTACGAGCGAAAGATAATGTATCAAGATCAAATAGGAGAAGAGTTAAGTTATGTCTATCGACCTTTAGAAGGCGTTGGGGTTTATGTACCTGGTGGGACAGCACTGTACCCGTCCAGTGTTTTAATGACAGTGTTACCAGCTGTTGTAGCCGGTGTAGAAATGATTGTAGTCACAACGCCAGTATATGAGCCAACTAATGTGACATTTGCAGCACTTTATTTATGTGGTGTAACTGACCATGTTTATACGGTAGGGGGAGCTCAAGCGATCGCTGCTTTAGCATATGGGACTGAAACGATTCCAAAGGTCGACAAAATTTGTGGACCCGGAAACATCTACGTGGCGACAGCAAAGCGATTAGTTTTTGGAGATGTCGGTATCGATAGTATTGCTGGACCAAGTGAAATCTTGTTGTATGTCGACGAAACAATACCGGTAGATGCGGTTGTTTACGATATTTTTGCCCAAGCAGAACATGATAGTAACGCGCGAACATTTCTATTATGTGAGTCACAAGTCTTAAGTGACCGAATTAAAACTCGAATGCAAGACTTAATAGACGAACAAGAGCGAAGCAACATTATTAAAGAATCAATCGCGACTAACCATTATTCAATTGTTGACCAAAAAGAACAGTTAATTGACGTTATCAATTATATTGGGGCAGAACATGTTTCAATTCAACATAGTGATCAAGATGCGATTGTTGAAGCGGTTAATTATGCGGGAGCTGTATTTAAAGGCTTCTATTCTATGGAAGCAATCGGCGACTACGTGGCTGGGCCATCACATGTTTTGCCAACCAATCAAAATGCGCGCTTCAGTCATGGATTGAATGTGAATGATTACCGTACGAGTCACGCCATTATTGCGATAAAAGAAGAAACCTTTAATGAGATAGCTCCAGCAGCCGAAAAAATGGCTCAAAGTGAAAATTTATATTGTCATAAGCGTTCTATATCGATAAGGAGGGATGTTTAATGTCTATTTTTATCAA
Organism: Aerococcaceae bacterium DSM 111021; assembly: GCA_020112395.1. NCBI lineage: Bacteria > Bacillati > Bacillota > Bacilli > Lactobacillales > Aerococcaceae > Aerococcaceae bacterium DSM 111021. Next base: position 91,279 of record JACCEK010000003.1, read on the forward strand.
TCGAAATATAAGTCCAAAGCGACCTTTAAGTGATGAGCAATTAGTTGAAGTAGTCAAGCAAACGCCACTTCATCAATATCCGGATCAAGAATTAAACCGGTTCAAAGAATTGTATGCGAGTTATCATTCACTCAATACAGCTGAGCTTGAGTTGGCTAATGGTTCCGATGAATGGTTGCAAAAACTAATGATTCAGTTTGGTCAAGAAGGTGTGTTGACTGTGAGCCCTGATTTCTTTATGTATGAAGATTATGCTAGACAAATTAAACGACCATTTTGGCGAGTAGAGAGTGATGAGCAGTTTGAATTTGACTTAGACAATGTTCTAAGAGATATTCAAAAACGACGTCCATCTTTAATGATTATCTCAAACCCACAAAACCCAACTGGCATTCAATTTGGTGAAGAATTCTTGCAAGACATTGCCGATGCGATGGAAGCTATTGGAGGCTATTTCGTTATAGATGAAGCATATATTGAGTTTGGCGACGAGTATAAACGACCAGATAACAGCAACGTTATTATCGTCCGGACTTTGAGTAAGATTTATGGATTGGCGGGTTTAAGAATTGGGGTAGCCATTGCGAAAGGGAAGACCTTTGAAACATTAGTTGAAATTAATCACCCGTATCCCATTAACAATCTAGCCTTGAATATTGCTAATGAATTATTCTCAAATGTTGAGCAATTAGATGAATGGGTGGCTTATCAAAAAGAGTGCCAACAAGCATTAATCGCAAGCTTTGAGACAGTAAGTGATGTGATGACGGTCAAGCCAACTAAAGCCAATTTTGTCTTAACTTATGGTGACAAGGCAAAGGACTTGAGTGAATTCTTAAGTGAAGCCGGATTTATAGCAAGAACGTATGATGCACCCAACTTAAAAGACGTTGTCCGCTATTCGATATTAGAATTGGGCCACTACGAGAAGTTCAATCAGTTATTAAAGACTTGGAGGAAGCAAATTGATTAAAAAAGAACGAAATACATTAGAAACTCAAATCAAATTGGAACTCGCTCAATCTCTTTCTGAAGGGGAAGAGGATAAAGGGATTCAAACAGGCGTAGGATTCTTAGACCATATGTTAACACTTTTTAAGTTTCACTCAAAGTTGCATATAAGTGTAGAAGCTAATGGAGATACAGAAGTAGACGATCACCATACGGTTGAGGATATCGGGATTTTATTAGGTGAAGCCATTCGAGATTATTACCAAGCATTAGAGAGTTACCAACGTTATGGGTCATTTTACTTGCCAATGGATGAATCCTTAGCTCGTGTTGTTTTAGATTTATCAGGTCGTCCGCATCTTAACTTTAATGCTGCACTATCAAAAGAAAAAGTGGGTACATTTGATACAGAGTTAGTTGAGGAATTCTTTAATGGGGTTGCGATGAACGCACGCATGACTTTACACATTGATTTATTGAAAGGCGGCAACACACACCACGAGATTGAAGCTATATTTAAAGGTTTTGGCCGAGCTTTAAAAATAGCACTTGAGAAAACCAATACCGGTGTACCTTCATCTAAAGGACTTATAGCATAAAGGAGAAATAAGAATGAAAATTATTCCTGCAATTGATTTAATTGATGGGCAAAGTGTACGACTGACTCAAGGAGATTACAGCGAGAAGATGATTATGCCAAAAACACCTCAAGAAGCGGTTGAATACTATAGTCAATTTCCTCAAGTTGAAAGAATTCATGTTGTTGATTTAATCGGAGCAGCAGAGCAAAAAGCGGTTGAAACATCGATGATAGGAGAGTTAAAGAAGTTAACAGATTTACCATTAGAACTTGGCGGTGGTTTACGCTCACTAAAAGTAATCCAAGATTATGATGAATTAGGCATTGATTACTTTATTCTAGGATCAAGGGCAATTATGGATGTGCCTTGGCTGAAGAAAATTGTCGCTCACTATCCTGGACGTATTTTTGTTGGGATTGATGCACGCGAGGAAGACATCTATGTTAATGGATGGAAAGAGAAAAGCGGGCGTCAAATTGTGGAATATGTTGAAGCCATTGAAGATTTGGACATTGCTGGAATTATCTATACAGATATCAATCGTGACGGAATGGAGCAAGGTCCAAACGTTGAACGAACTGCGAAGCTCAACCAATCGACACGCCATCTTGTTGTAGCAAGTGGTGGTGTAAGGGGACAAGTAGATTTGTCAGAGTTGGAAGAAGCCGGAGTAACTGAAGCGATCGTCGGAAAAGCGGCGCAGAATGATGATTTCTGGAAAGGACTCAACTAATATGAAAAAAATAATACCATGTTTAGATACTCGCAATGGACGATTAGTAAAAGGCGTTAACTTTGAGAATGTAAAAGAATTGGGTGACCCTATAGAATTCGCCCAAAAATACGACCAACAAGGAGCAGATGAACTCGTTGTGTTAGATATAACGAAAACAACCGACGGACATCAACTCCGAACGCAAATGATTCAAGATATAGTCAGTAATATTTCCATTCCTTTAACAGTTGGCGGGGGTATTGCTAGCTTAGAAGATATTAAAGACGCTATTCAAGCGGGTGCCAGCGCAGTAGGAATAAATTCCGCGGCGGTTAGGAACCCAGAGTTAATTAATGAAGCATCAAAAGAATTTGGTTTTGAAAGTATCGTTATAGCGGTTGATGTGGCTTACGTTAATGACAAAGAAGACTACTTTGTCTATACGCAAGCAGGCCAAAAGCAAGAACCTATCCGTGCATTCGAGTGGTTAGAAGAGTGCCAACAACGGGGGGCAGGTCGATTGTTAATTACAAGTATTGACCATGATGGTGTCAAAGGCGGGTTCGATATACCATTTCTTAAACGAGCCGCCCAACTCGTTGATATACCTATTATAGCAAGTGGGGGAGCAGGTAGTAGTCAGCATTTTATTGAATTATTTAACGAAACGAATGTTGAATCGGGCTTAGCTGCTTCGATATTCCATCAAAATGAAGTGGGTATCAAAGAATTAAAACAAGCCATTCAAACAGAAGGGATTGAGATTCAAATTGACTGAAATCAATTTCAATAAAGGGGACGGTTTAGTTCCAGCGATATTGCAACATTACCGAACAGGGCAAGTATTAATGCTTGGCTATATGAATCAAGAAGCCTATGACCAGACTCGAGAAGATGGCGTTGCTTGGTTCTATTCCCGTTCAAAAGCACGCCTTTGGAAAAAAGGAGAATCGAGTGGTAACGTACAAAAAGTTATAGATATAGTACTAGATTGTGACCAAGATACGGTTTTACTTCAAGTGGATCCAGTAGGGCCAACGTGTCATACTGGCCAGACAAGTTGCTTTGGGGAAGAGAATTTTACCCTTGCGACTTTGGAAGAAACTATCTCAGACAAGATTGCAAACCCTCAAGAAGGCTCATATACTAAATATTTGATGGATGAAGGACAAGATAAAATCCTCAAAAAATGCGGAGAAGAGATGACTGAAGTGCTGATTGCGTCAAAAAATAATGACAAAGAAGAGTTAATTAATGAATCGAGTGATTTATTTTATCATTTAATCGTGCTACTCCAAAAAAAAGGTGTCAGTTTAGCAGATGTAGAGGCTCAATTAAAGGAGCGTCACGGAGTTAAACAAACATACTCAGTGCGAGATGAAATTGATGAATGGTAGAGGAGGAAGTGACGTGTACTTTTACGATCAGCATTGCCATACACACTTATCTTTCGATAGTGAAGAGCAACCAGAAAACTATATCGCCCTAGGTCAGAACGTTTTAACACTGACTGAACATCTGGATTTGGAAAACCCTGTGAATAATGGGCGAGATGATATACCGAATTTTGACCAAATGGTTGCTTGGCAAAAGAATATGAAGGAAGACGATGTTCGTTTGTTACTCGGTGTAGAAGTTGGTTATGTGCCTGGACAAAAAGAGCGGCTCAACGAAATTTTAACAAGGTATGATTTTGATATTAAACTATTAAGTTGCCACCAAAATCGTGTATATGATTACATGGATACTGAGTCAACGAATCCAAAGGTCGAAGCAGGTTTGGTTATGATGGACAACTATGTTGATCAATTACTGGAAGCTGTCACAGAATTTACAGATGTTCAAATTATGACTCACTTTGATTATGGCTTTAGAGTTCATGATGTAAGTCTAGACACAATCAAGAAGAAGTATACAGAGAAGTTTGTTGCGATTTTTGAACAATTGGTTAAACATGATATTGCATTCGAGTTGAATAGTAAAAGTATTGTAAAATACGACAAAATTGAACTCTACAAATGGGCCATACCACTTTACCAATCTGTAGGAGGAAAGTTATTTACACTCGGATCAGATGCACACAATGCAAGTGAATATATGCTTGGATTTGATGAGCTGCGAGCACTATTGAAACGGTATAACGTTCATGAAGTTGCGTTATTTGAAAAAAACAAAATGAACTTGGTTGAGTTAGATGAGTTACAATTTATAAATGCTAAATAAAACAGATGCTTCCTTAGATTTTAAGTAAGGAAGCATCTGTTTTTGTGTTTGAATTTTGAATGTGAGTGAGAATTCGCTTTGCGGGTTGTCGTGGGAATCACGATAACCCGCAAATCGGTTACCGGGTCGTCGTAAAATTGACGATAACCCGCAAATCGGTTAGCGGATCGTCGTGGGAATCACGACAACCCGTAAGCAAACTTTATTCAATCCCAACCAACACATTTTCAAAAATCTTCAAAGCTTCATTAATCTCAGCTTCAGATACATTTAGTGGTGGTAAGAAGCGTACAACATTGCCTTTTGCGCTAATCAGGAGTAGTTGTTGCTGGTAACACTCCGTAATAATCTCGTCGACTGCGTGTTTGAATTGGACGCCAATTAGCAAGCCTTTACCTTTGATATCTATAATCGAATGATGCTTATCTTTAATTTTTCCAAGGCCTTCAACCAATTGAGTGTGGCGTAAATTAACATTATCAAGAAGTTTTTCTTCATGAATGGTATCTAAGACAACGTTAGCACAAGCAGTAGCAAGGGGATTACCACCAAAAGTTGTCCCGTGATCGCCAGGCTGAAAATGATTAGCAATTGAGTCTTTAGCAAGTAAAGCACCTATCGGGAACCCGCCCCCCAATCCTTTAGCTAAGGTAACAATGTCTGGTTTCAATGCGAATTGTTCAAATGCGAACATCGAACCTGTACGCCCAATCCCAGTTTGAACTTCATCAATAATGACTAGAATATCTTCGTTTTGTTGCAAAGTATTTATCGTTTCAACAAAGGCTTCTGAGATTGTGTTGACTCCACCTTCACCTTGAATCACTTCTATAATAATCGCACAAGTTTGTTGTGTAACAGCTTTCGTTAACTCCTCACTATCATTGAATGTTACGTATTTAAAGCCAACTAAATTTGGTGCGAAATCTTGATGCATAGAGTCTTGTCCTGTAGCAGATAAAGTTGCGATCGTTCGACCGTGGAAAGATTGCTTGAGACTAATAATTGTAGTCGCATCATCACCTTTTGTCTCTCGTCCCCATTTTCGGGCTAACTTAATGGCTCCTTCATTCGCCTCTGCACCAGAATTAGCAAAAAATACTTTGCCTAAACCGGATAAGGAAGTTAACTTTTCAGCCGCTTCGATGGAAGGGGTGTTCCAAAATAAATTCGACGTATGTATCAGTTCATGACCTTGATCTGTAATTGCTTGGTTCAACTTTTCATTGGCATGGCCTAATGAATTGACCGCAATACCAGAGATAAAGTCCAGATAGGTCTTGCCATCTATATCCGTAAGATACGTTCCTTTACCCGAAACCATTACTTTATCAGAACGATTATATGTATTCATTAAGACGTTCTGTCCACGATTGGACCATGTATTTGTTTGGTTCATTTTACTCCTCCTCTTTATTATCATGAGATAACATCGTACCGATACCCATATCAAAAAATAACTCTAAAAGTAGCGAATGGTTCATTCTTCCATCGATGATATGAGCTTTGTTGACACCATTGTTAACCGCTTCTATACAGCAATTAATTTTGGGTATCATGCCTTCTGTAATAGTACCATCTTCGACCAATGACTGTGCTTCTAGAACAGTCAGCTTAGATATCAAGGAATCAGGATCTAAGCTATTTGTTAATAAACCTGGTGTATTGGTTAAGAAGATTAACTTGCTTGCCTTTAAAGCGGTCGCAACCGCACTAGCTACTTGGTCTGCATTAATATTGTAACTATGACCATCTGGTCCTATTCCAACAGAAGAGATGATTGGGACATAGTCTGCATCGATTAAATGATTTAACAAGGTGACATTCACTGATTCGACATCACCAACGTAACCTAAATCAATTGGGGAGGCTAGGTTATCTTGGAAAACTTCTTTTTTTGTTACTTTTAGTAAATGGTCATCGAGTCCAGATAAGCCTATGGCATTCCCACCCATATGATTGTAAGTTCTGACAATATCATTGTTGACAGAGCCAGATAAAACCATTTCAGCGACATCCATCGCTTCTTGACTCGTTGAACGAAGCCCGTCAACAAAATGACTTTCAATCGATAACTTATCTAACATCGTCGAGATAAATGGGCCACCTCCGTGAACAACAATAGGAATCATACCCACGGATTTCATCATGAGAATATCTTGCATAACGGAGAATTTCAATTCCTCATTAATCATCGCATTGCCTCCGTATTTGATGACAATAATGTGCTTTCTAAACCGATTGACATAGGGAAGAGCTTCTACTAGAACGTCAATTTTATCTGTGTAATTCATGGTCTCACTCCTAAGTATGATAGTCAGCGTTTATGTGAATATAATCATGAGTTAAATCGCACGTCCAAACAGTTGCTTGGCTACCGCCTAGATTCAAATCAACACTGATCTCAATATCTTCAGCAGATAATATTTTTTTAGCTAATCTTTGACTAAATTCATTGAAAGCGCCGTGTTTGCATGGTTGTACTGAGCCGAATTTTGACTCGAATAATATATCGATTTGCTCTGGAATAATAGATGTGACGCCGCTATTACCAACGGCTGATATGATGCGACCCCAGTTAGGATCCTCGCCAAAGATAGCTGTTTTGACTAAATTGGAAGTTGCGATGGCTTTTCCAACCGCTTTAGCATCTTGTTGACTCATTGCTCCTAGTGTTTTAATTGTAATAGATTTAGATGCGCCTTCTCCATCTTGAGCCATCATCTTAGCAAGATCAGCGCAGACTGTTGTGATTAAAGATTGCAAGTGATCCAAGTTCTCATCGGATAAAGCGATTGTTTTCTCCCCAGTAGCACAAAGAAAGACTGTATCATTCGTACTTGTGTCCCCATCAATCGTCATACTATTGAAAGATAAATCAACGGCTTTTTTCAAAAGTGTGTACAACGTATCTTGGTCACATGCGATATCTAATACAATGTATGACAACATAGTACCTAAGTTAGGGTGAATCATGCCTGAACCTTTGGCTACGGCACCTATATGGACTGTTTGACCATCAATGTCCATGGAATAAGCAGTCTCTTTTGGGACAGTATCTGTAGTCATAATGGCCGTAGCAACTGAGTGACTTGAATCAGATTGTAAAGACTCAACTAGCCGCTCCATATTATCATCAAAGGGCTTAAACTCAAGAGGCGCTCCAATCACGCCTGTAGAACTTACAAGCACTTCATGAGGTGTGATATCTAATTCATTTGCTAGCAATTGAATCACTTTGTGCATTGTCGTTTGACCACTGTCACCATTACAAGCATTCGCATTCCCACTGTTGATTAAAATCGCACTAAATTCACTGTACTGACTCAACATGTGCTGCCCATAAAGTACTGGCCAGGCTTTAACTAAATTTTGGGTGAATACACCTGCTACAGTCGCCTTATTAGGAAAATAAATTAAAGCGAGGTCATTCTTACTTGCGTCCTGTTTGAACCCTGCATGAATTGCAGTGCTTTGTACATTAGTGACGGCTTGCAGACCATTGTTTGAATACTTCATTGTGTCTATCTCCTTTAATATGAATTAAGGGGTCATCCCTGAATGAGTTAAACCCGTTGTCTCTTCAAGATCGAACATCAAGTTCATGTTTTGAACTGCTTGACCAGATGCGCCTTTGACTAGATTATCGATGACTGAAAAGATAATAATACGACCAGTTCGCTCGTCGAGTTTAACTTGTATGTGACAGTGATTTGATCCCCGAACAGCTTTTATCGTCGGTAACATATCTTCGTCTAATAGGTGTATAAAGGCTTCGTTGCCATACTTCGCTTCAAATATCTGACGCAAGTCTGCTTCGGTCACTTTAGACGATGGTTGTGCATAAATTGTTGAAAAGATTCCCCGTTCAGTCGGTAGTAAGTGGGGGGTGAATTGTACTTGGATAGTTGAACCAAACTGAGATAACTCTTGTTCAATCTCAGGAATATGTCGGTGACCCAACGGGTTATAAGCTTTAAAATTATTTCCAGCCTCACTGAGTAAATTATCCACGTTTGCGCTTCTGCCTGCACCACTGATGCCGGTTTTACTATCGATAATAATTGAAATAGGGTCAATGACTTGCGCTTCAACGAGCGGTGAAAGAGCCAAGAGAACACTGGTTACAAAACAACCAGGATTAGCGACAATGTTTGCAACTTTTAGAGCATCTCGATTGAATTCACTTAAACCGTAAACTGCAGTGTTGATTAATTCTGGTGCTGTATGTGTCACTTTATAATGTGTTTCAAAAGTATCTATATCTAGTATCCTGAAGTCAGCCCCTAAATCAATAATCTTGACTTGGTCCCCGAGCTCTTTAGCAAGAGTCATAGAATGTCCATGGGGAAGGCAGATGAATACAACATCACTATCTGCTCGAATCCGTTCAATATCCAATGACACGAACGCTTTATCTTTCAAATAACCCGTTAGAAAAGGGAAAAGATGCGATAATTTTTGACCTACTTGTTTTCGAGCAGTTAAGTGTTCTAGTCTTACTTCAGGGTGATTTATAAGTAACCGTATCAACTCTGACCCGGTATAGCCGGTTGCACCAATAATACTGACATGAATCATGTTTGTTCCTCCTTATTGTATAAAAAAAAGCACACCCATCTCTTGTTAGAGACGAATGTGCATCCGTGGTACCACTCTAGTTTGAAAATCAATGCTCACAAAAGATTTTCCTTAGGGGAATGATAACGTTATTCAAACGAAGATACCTATATATCTTTTTTCAAAAGTGCGGTTCAATTTATCTTACATATCGGACTTTCACCCTCTCCGACTCGCTTTGAATCCAATAAATTTACTCTCTTTTGAACGAGAAAAAAATATTATAAACTTGGAATAAATAAGTTCCCGTTTGTTGCAGCCATGATGGCTTTGATTGAATGTAATCTGTTTTCACCTTGATCAAATTGTTTAGCATACGATGAGCGGAAAACTTCATCCGTAACTTCTAATTCAGTTATGCCAAATTGTTCAGCGATGTTTACACCATTTTGTGTGTTTTTATCATGATAAGCTGGCAGACAATGTAAGAATATCGCATCATCATTCGCGAGTTTGAATAAGTCCTGCGTGACTTGGAATGGCTGTAATAAGTTGATACGTTCTTCAAAGAGATCTTCTTCACCCATCGATACCCAAACATCTGTATATATCGCGTCGCAATCTGTTACGGCAGCTTCAATATCATCCGTTACAGTAATGACCGCTCCCGATTCTTTTGCATAATTTTGAGCTTCTTTGACAAGAGCTTCATCCGGGAAAAGTTCCACTGGGCTGGCAACCGTATAGTTCACACCTAAGATAGCGCTCGTAATCATTAAGCTGTTGGCGACATTATTTCGTCCATCACCACAATAAACTAAGTTCAAGCCTTTTAATTTATTAAAGTTTTCTTTCAATGTCATAAAATCCGCGATCATTTGAGTAGGGTGCCATTCGTCTGTTAATCCGTTCCAGACTGGAACACCTGCATGTTTCGCTAACGTCTCAACGTCAGCTTGTTTAAACCCTCTAAACTCAATACCGTCATACATACTCCCTAATATTTTTGCGGTGTCTTCAATGGATTCTTTCTTACCCATCTGCATGTCTTGGACACCGAAATAGTCTGGTTTCGCTCCCAGATCACTTGATGCAACCGAGAAGGCTGCACGAGTACGTGTTGAAGTCTTTTCAAATATCAGACAGATATTTTGTCCTTTTAAGTATTCATGTGGGATATTCTTTTTCTTTAAAGTCTTTAAATGTATTGAAAAATCAATTAGATAATTTAACTCCTTAGCGTTAAAATCAATTTCTTTTAAAAAACTCTTTCCTTGAAACATAGCTTCATCTCCTTAAAATTATTATAAAAATGTTTTAAAAAAAGCCCACCTCTAAATTATAGAGGCGGACGGATCCACGGTACCACTCTAATGATGGCGTACTTAATACATACATCCAACACTTGAAGTTATAACGTAACGACCGTTCTAAGCTACTTAATTCACCGAGAAATCCAAACAATGCGGTTCACAAATGCTTAAGGTAGCTCTTTCAGAAATCGTCTACTCTCTGTTCTTAAGGTAATTTGTTACTCTTTGCTTCATTGACTTAATATATTTGTTGATTATCTTATATTTATCGAGAGGCAAAGTCAACTAAAAGATTAAAAATAAATAAGATTATTTACTATTCACTCATTTTAATCTTAACTTAAACGATTTTCATCAAATACACGAATATTAAAAACATTCCATATAAAATCGTATTCATTATGTGTTGCTAATCTAAACATATCGTGTATAATTCAATCAAGTAATATCTTTAACTAGCGTCCTGTGAGGCGAAGAAGGTATGTTCAACTGGTATCTCTATTAGAGGACCTCTTCTTTTCGCATGCACGCGTTTAAGGAGAGGTCTTTTTTTTGGGAGGTTAAACAATGGTAAAAGTAGTTATGAACGAAATGGAAATGAACCGAGCTTTGACACGTTTAGCGTATGAGATGATTGAGCATCACAAAGGAATCGAAAATATTATTCTTGTAGGTATTGAAACAAGAGGGGTGCATCTAGCAAAACGATTAGGTAAACGTCTAGAAGAACTTGAGGGAAAAGTCCCGGTCGAAGCAATTAACATTCAAGCTTACCGTGATGATGTCAAGCACACAGCTGAGAAACCCGCTGAAGCGATTGATTTAACAGGGAAAAAAGTAATATTAGTCGATGACGTTCTCTACACAGGAAGAACGATTCGTGCTGCCATGGATGCTTGTATGGACCGAGGACGACCGTCAGAGATTTCACTCGCGATATTAGTAGACAGAGGTCACCGAGAGTTACCTATCCGTCCAGACTATATCGGTAAGAACATACCTACTTCGAAAGAAGAACGTGTCAATGTTCTTGTCATGGAGATTGACGGCAAAGATGCTGTCCAACTATCATAAATTATCAATTGATTTTCACTTTAATTGGATCCGAGAGACCATAAGCGAAAAGGCCTTTATTTAGGTGCGCTTAGTCTTCGGGACTTGGCGCACTTTTTTTTGTAGGGAGGAATAGTATGAGAAATTTTTTATCCGTAGAGCAGTTTCAAAATAATGAATTTTTAGACTTAGTTAAACGTAGTATTGAATTTAAGGATGGCCGTGCAAAGTACAAGAGTGATGCGACAGCTGTTAATATGTTCTTTGAGAATAGCACACGAACAAAACATAGCTTTGAAATGGCCGAACATCGGTTACAAATGCATCAAATAAATTTTGATGTTGGAAGTTCTTCCGTTAAAAAAGGAGAGAGTCTATATGATTCAGTCTTAACGATGGAAGCCATTGGCGTCGATGTCGCTGTGATTCGCCATCCAGACCGTCACTATATGGATCAATTGATGAATTTAAAGATCCAAATTATCAATGCGGGAAGTGGGAGTGGTCAACATCCATCGCAGTCGTTACTTGATATGATGACGATTTATGAAGAGTTTAAAACCTTTGAAGGACTTAAAGTTGCAATCATTGGAGACTTGGTTCATTCTCGTGTAGCCATGAGTAATATGACTTTACTCAACCAATTAGGGGCAGACGTTATCTTTGCGGGTCCAGACGATTATTTTGAATCGACTTTCGAACAATATGGAACACGCATGAGTATTGATGAAGCGGTTAGGGAAGCAGATGTTGTGATGATGCTTCGAGTTCAGCTTGAGAGACATGGGACCGATGAAGAGCAGTTCAAGAAAGCAGATTATCACGCTCGATATGGACTCACACGAGAACGGTACAAGACGATGAAAGACACGGCAATCATCATGCATCCGGCACCAGTGAACCGAGATGTTGAATTAGCTGATGAATTAGTTGAGTGCGAAAAAAGCCGCATCGTTCAACAAATGTCGAATGGGGTTTATGCACGCATGGCCATATTAGAATGGGTATTAGAAGGGAAAAGATTATGACATTACTTTTGAAAAACGGACGTATTGTGAGTAAAGAGAATCATTTAGAGTTAATCGATATTCTTATTAAAGATGGAGTTATTGCCGAAATGGGACAAAACTTAAAAGGTGAAAAAGTTATTGACCTTGAAGGTAAGTTACTCGCACCCGGTCTAGTTGATATTCACGTTCATTTTAGAGAGCCCGGTTTTACTGATAAAGAAACAATACAAACGGGCTCAAAAGCAGCAGCTCGTGGGGGAGTGACGACCGTTTGTGCGATGCCAAACACGAATCCAATCCCAGATACGAAAGAAAGATATCAAGAAATTCAAAATATTATTGATCATGATGCTGTTGTAAAAGTGCATCAATACGCTCCGATTACTAAAGAGTTGAGAAGTGATACGTTAGTCGATATGAAGGCAATGGATGCTTTTGCGTATACAAATGATGGTGTAGGCGTTCAAACAGCAAAAACAATGTATGAAGCGATGGTCTTAGCGGAAAGTTTAAATAAACCAATCGTCGCTCATACAGAAGATGAGAGTTTATTGTATGGCGGTGTCATGCATGAAGGTGTACGCAATAAAGAATTAGGCTTGCCTGGAATTATGGGGATTGTTGAAAGCTCTCAAATAGCTCGAGATATTCTCCTTGCGAAAGAAACAGGCGTTCATTATCATGTCTGCCATGTTTCGTCAAAAGAATCTGTCGCGGCAATCAGAGAAGGCAAACGACAAGGTGTGAAAGTTACGGCAGAAGTAGCACCGCACCACTTGATATTGAATGAATTAGATATAGTGAGTGATGATGCGACATTCAAAATGAATCCACCTTTACGTAGCCAAGAGGATCAACAGGCTCTCATCGAAGGACTCTTAGATGGTACGATTGACTTTATAGCAACGGATCATGCTCCGCATACGTTCCAAGAGAAAGCCCAAGGCTTTGTAAAATCGCCCTTTGGTATTGTCGGAATTGAAACGTCCTTTGCATTAATGTATACCCACTTTGTTATGACAGGCGTGATGAGTTTAGAGTTTTTAATCCAGCGAATGAGTCATATTCCAGCATCTTTATTCAAATTAGATGCAGGCGAATTAGCAATCGGCCAACCAGCTGATATTTCAGTGTTTGATCTAGATAAGGATTATACAATTCAACCGGATGACTATGTATCCAAATCAAGTAACACACCGTTCAATGGTACGACAGTCAACGGAATGTGTGTATTAACATTAGTAGATGGTAAGGAAGTTTGGAATAATTTATAAGCGCTTGGGAAGAAGCAAAAATCATTGAGGAGAGATAATATGAATCGTTTGGAAGTTAATTTACCAGGTATAAACTTAAAGAATCCAATTATGCCAGCATCAGGTTGTTTTGGATATGGTGATAGTTTTGCAAAACATTATGACTTAGGCATACTCGGTGCATTGATTATTAAGAGTACGACTCTTGAAGAACGTATTGGTAACCCAGCCCCACAATATGTACATAGAGATAGAGATGTACTTAATTCAGTCGGATTAAAAAATCCTGGCGTTGAAGCTGTGCTACAGGAAAAATTACCATACTTAGAACAATTTGATGTGCCAATTATTGCGAGCGTTGCGGGGTCAACTGAAGAAGATTATATCGAGATGTGCCAAAGAATAGGAACAGCTCCTAATGTGAAAGCCATTGAGTTGAATATATCATGTCCGAATGTCAAAGAAGGGGGCGTCGCTTTTGGTACGGATCCAGAAGTGGCAGCGCGTTTAACTCGCCGTTGTAAAGAAGTGACTCACTTGCCAATCTATGTAAAATTAACACCTAACGTGACAGATATCGTCCAAATTGCTAAAGCAGTTGAAGAAGCAGGTGCTGACGCAATCTCAATGATAAATACTATCACGAGTATGGCTTTTGACCTTGAATCACGCAAACCAATACTGGGTAATCTCACTGGTGGTTTATCTGGGCCAGGGTTGAAACATGTTGCTTTAAGAATGGTGTATCAAGTGTCACATGCTGTGAACATTCCGATTATTGGCATCGGGGGTATTTCTACAGTAGAAGATGTTCTTGAAATGTTGATAGCTGGAGCATCAGCCATCCAAATTGGAACAGCTAATTATGAAAACCCATTAATCTGTAAACAAATCATCGATGAATTGCCACAAAAGTTAGAAGAGTTGGGAATCGAATCTATTCAAGCACTGATTGAAGACGTTCAAAGTAATCGAATCTAATATTAAGTTTATGGAGGGAATCCAGGTTGAATTCTTCGAAGACGATGATTCGGACGATGACGAAGAATAAATTTAATAGTAAAAGAGGTGTCATTGATTGAGAAATCACTGGCACCTCTTTTTTTGATTGTATGCATTTATTTTACAGAATCAATCGATTGATACCCAGTTTATTAAGTATAACTATACTGATTTAATTGCATCGTTAACTTGTGAGTCACCGGATAAGACTTCGAATTCTTTCTTGATTGTATTATCATTTTCTAAAACAGCAACTAATGCTCTGGCAACATCTTGACGAGGGATTTCATTGATTTCTTGTCCCATGCCAACTTTAATATTTCCTGTTCCAGATTCATTCACTAACACACCAGGATGAACGATAGTCCAGTCTAAATTAGTTCGGTTTTTTAACCATTCATCTGCATAATGTTTTGCGATTGTATAGATTTTTAATGAATTATCTTGATCAATTTCTTCACGCCCCGTACGGAATGTACTGACCATAACAAAACGCTTAACGCCAGCTTGCTCTGTGGCAATCATTGATTTTATTGCACCGTCAAGATCAATCTTAATAGTGTCATCATAACCGCTACCTCCAGCACCTGCACTAAATATAACTGCATCCACGTCTTTAGCCGCTTCTGCTAATTCATCAACTGAGTTTTTTGTTAGGTCTAGAAGAACTGTTTCGATTCCACGTTCTTTAAAGAAACTTGCTTGTTCAGCCTTACGTATCATCGCTTTTTCTTGAATGTTTTCATGATCTTTTACCAAATCAGCAAAATGTTTAGCAACCTTACCATTTGCACCTATAACTAATACTTTCATTAAAAAACTCCTTTCGAATGACTATTGAGCTAAGTATTTAATCATCATTCATCTTAACAGTATCTAAATTTGAGTTCAAAGAATTGGATTATATAAATAAGGATATAGTTCTTTGAAAAACAAGTATAACTAGTCTTATTCCAGTGAGAGTGATTCGCTAACCTTAGCGGCATCAAGTGCCTCGGAAAAGGGCGATCTTATGATTACAGCGAATGTCCTACTAATAGGAAAAGATGCGACTAACTTCTGCTGTAACAACGAATGACTCGAGTTCTAATAAAGGGCCTTTTATGTTAAACTATTCAAGTATGAAAAAAATTACACGTGAAGAAAGGGAGTATTTTGTGCAGTTAGAAGCGTCATTACAGGAGCATTTTGGTTATTCAACTTTTCGCCCTGGGCAAAAAGATATTATAAATACGATATTATCTGGACAAGATACTGTAGGTATTTTACCAACAGGTGGGGGTAAGTCAGTTTGTTACCAACTTCCAGCATTAATATTGCCTGGATTAACTGTCGTCATCTCACCACTAATCTCCTTGATGAAAGATCAAGTAGATACATTGACACAACAAGGTATTCAAGCGGCGTATTTAAACTCGACCATTTCAAGTGAAGAGTTTCAAGATATTATCCAACAATTACGCGATAGAACACTAAAGATGTTGTATGTTGCTCCAGAGCGTTTGGAGAATCCAAGTTTCCAAGCGTTTTTGAGCAAGCAAAATATATCACTGTTCGCGGTAGATGAAGCACACTGTGTGTCACAATGGGGATTTGATTTCCGGCCGAGTTACCGTAACATTACTCAGTTTATAAACCAATTACCTCAAAGACCACGTATTGCAGCCTTTACAGCAACAGCGACGAAACGGGTACAAGAAGATATTGTTGCTCAATTAGAATTGGAACAACCGGGTGTGTTCATTAATTCGTTTGACCGACCGAATATTAAGTTCACAGTATTGGAGCCTAATAACCGATTAGTCACTTTACATAGTTTAATTAATCATGACGAGGCCATCGTTATTTATGCAAGTACACGTAAACAAGTAGATAAGTTACATCTAGAACTCAAGCAACAAGGTTATGCGGTAAGTAAGTATCATGCGGGGATGGAACATAATCAAAGACAACATGCTCAAAATGAGTTTATCAATGATGAAAGCAATATAATCGTGGCAACAAATGCATTTGGTATGGGGATTGATAAGACTGACGTTCGTAAAGTGATACACTTTAATCTACCTAAAGATCTGGAAAGCTACTACCAAGAAGCTGGGCGTGCGGGTCGAGATTCGTTAGATGCCGAGGCAATTCTTTTGTATCATTCACAAGATATTATGACGAATAAGTTCTTGATAGCTCAAAGTAATGATGAATTAGCGCACCGACGCCTTGAGGTCATGATTCAATATGCGAGTTTCACCGGATGTCTAAGAAACTTTATCTTACGTTATTTTGGGGAGTTTCCAAAAGATGCATGTGGGAACTGTTCAAATTGCCTTGGAGAGATGAAGCAAATTGATGTGACTAAAGAAGCCCAAATGGTTTTATCTTGTATGCTTAGAATGAAACACCAGTTTGGAATGACGATGATCATTGATGTTTTACGTGGGAGCCGTAATCAAAAAGTTCTAGACAATGGGTTTGATTCTTTATCAACGTATGGCATTATGAAAACATATTCTGTGCAACAAATCCGAGATATTATCTCGTCGCTCTTAGCTTACCAATATATCGGAGTCACGGAACACCGAGGGTTATTTGCGACAGAAGCATCAAAAAAGCTTCTTATGGGTGAAGCGACATTAACAATCAAAGAACGCAAATATCTACAAGCTACCACAACATCTTCAACTCGCTCAGCGTCTAAGAATGTTAACCAAGATCTTTATGAGCAATTACGTCAAGTTCGTACACAACTTGCTCAAGAAGAGAGCATGCCAGCGTATATTATCTTTTCAAATAAATCGCTTGAAGATATGGCAAGTAAAATCCCTAATAATTATGAAGAATTTCTTCAAGTTGAAGGGGTTGGGTCAGTGAAAGCTGAGAAGTATGCCGGTTATTTCTTGCCTGTAATTCAAGAATACACGTCTGCGAATCCATCAGCAAAAAGTCAAGTGGCTACTCAAGAGGATGAATCACAACGAGTGGCATCGAATAGACAAAGTTTAAGTGGGCAATCGAGTTATTCTCAAAGTGCGAAGTATGCTGAACGAGGTCTAACACCATATGAGATTGCGATTGAACGAGGGATAACTGAATCCACTGTGTTGTCGCATTTGACGCAAGCTGCGGAGCAAGGAGATCTTGAAGAGTTTGATGCGGATGTGTCATCATATATTAAGAATCAAATCAAACAAGCAATCCGAAGCGTAGGAACCGATTCTTTGAAAGATATCAAAGAAGCTTTACCTGAAAAGATAAGTTATGAAGATATAAAATACGTCCTCATTGACTACTTAGTAAATAATATTTAATAGAAAGCACGCATATAGAGGGCTATAAACCCTGAATACGCGTGCTTTTATTGTTCTGTTGCTAACTTTTTAAATTGAGTTATGGGACTTTTACCTCTTTTTAATTATTCGGAATCACCGCAAAAACTTCAGCTGGGAAACCAGGTGAGTCTTTAATATGTGGAACCGTAACAAAGATGATGCCACCAACGGCAGGGACTTGATCTAAATTAGCTAATAATTCTACTTGGAATTTATCTTCAGCCAACCAATAGTATTGTGCGTCTAAGAAACCTTGTTCAAAAGCGTCAACACCACTATCTGTGTTTAAAGTCTCATGTCCAATTGCAGTTATTTTACGTGTACGACTTAAGAATTCTAAAGCTGGAATTGACCAACCGGGTGTGTGTTCAATCCCTTCGTCATCTTTATTCACGAATGCCTCTGGGTCATCAAAGCGTTTAAACCAACCACTTGAGAAGGCAACAAAACTACCTTCAGGAATTTGGCCGTACTTTTCTTCAAATTCTTGGATGTCTTCGACCGTTACAGCATAACCTGGATTCTCTTTCACTTTATCTTCTAGATGAATAACGTAAAGAGGTAACACACGTTCATTTTGTGGGATATCATCTAAAGTTCTCTTCCCCTCAGCAAAATGACTTGGTGCGTCAATATGTGTTCCGTGAGAAGAACCAATAGTATATTCAAGTGAATGAACACCATCTTGTTCCATTTTTGAAATTTGATTCTCTTGAAGTGGGTTAAAAGTATGATAAATTGGAATTCGATCATTCACTTCATGAGTTAAGTTAACCCATTTGTAACCTTTCAAATCTAGTAGTAATTGATGTAGTGCATGCATTTGTATCACTCCTATGATTGTTATTTACTTAATTTTACTGATTAAAAATGATAAAATCAATGCAAACGCCATCATTGAGTAAATCAAAGGAAAAGGAGTCACATTATGACATATTTAAAAGTTGAAATATTTGTGCCAACAAGCTATATTAAAGAATTAATTACAGCACTCAACCAAGCTGGGCTGTTGAAAGATGGGAATTATGATTATTGTTATTCATACACACCTGTCAAAGGTCATTTTAGACCCCTTGACGGGGCGAAGCCTTTTATAGGGGAAGTTGGTGAAATCGAAGAGGTTGATGAGTTGAAAGTTGAGTTTAGAATTAAAGCTACTGATAAAGAGCTTGCGGAGTCAATCATTCTTGAGAAGCATCCTTATGAAACACCTGTGTTTAATTTTATTGAGTTGGTTTAAAAAATGAGAAAATGTTCCTGGAAAATTTGCCAGGATAAAAAAAGGCTCAACAATGTGGAAAAAATTACCACAATTGCTGAGCTTTTTGTTACTTTACTACTTAAATACGTAATCCAAAACTTCAACGGCTTGATCCAATGTCTCAACAGTCACATTCGCTTTATTTGATAACTCTTTAAGAGAATGAATTAATTCAGAAGGTCGTACGATTATCAAAGGTTTGTTTTGGTTGATGGCAGTTGTTGCGTCCATCGCTGTATTCCATTGACGGTATTGATCACCGAATAGTGCTATAACAAGATCCGCCTTATTCATTAGAATTTGAGTACGGAAATTATTAATATCTGAGGCAGCATTATCACGGTAATACTTATTAGGTTGTTCACCTAAGATTTTTTCACCAATGGCATCCGATGCATCGTGGTCTGTTTGAGGTGCCACAAAGTCGATATCTAACCCCTTAGCAACAGCTTTCTCCTTTAATTCTTCACGCCAGTTATCATGAATTTGACCAGCTAAATATACAACTAATTTCATATTTATACCCTCCATTTAATTCTATCATATCGAAATAGCGAAAGGGTTGCTAATAATATACTCAAGATTTTTTAAAAATAAGGAAACAGTTGTGTTAACTATGAAACAGCGGATTTAGAATAGAAAAATGTTAATTATAATAAAAATGGTTGACAATAAAAGGCTTTGACTGTTATTATTATTAAGATATTAAGTTTCTAAATAAGAAAGAGGGATTGTGTTGTCTGAAGTTGGTAAAAAACCATATGGTACTGTTTTAATAAAAGCTGATCAAATACTTGGGGTACTGTCACAATCAGGAGAACCCTTAACAATGAATGATATATCGAAGCATGCGGATATTACGTTATCAACGACTTCCAAAATATTAGACACACTAATATTACTTGGTTATGTGCGTCGTGATGAGACGACAAAACGCTACGCTTTAGGAGCAACGCTACTACAGTTAGCGAATGCTGCTTTCATGCATTTTGATATTGTTAGAGAATCGCATCCAGCTTTAAAGCATTTATATGAGCAATTTGGCGAAACAGTTCACTTGGGACTTTTTCGAGACAATCAAATCTTGTATATTAACAAAATTACGAATCCAAGCAGTAAGCACCAAACACTCTCAAGGGTTGGTAATACACAGCCATTATATTGTTCAGCGATGGGGAAGGCGACGTTAGCTACTTTTGATAAAACGATTCAAAATCAATACTTTGATTCGGCTGTATTAACGCCACGGACACCTCACACGTTGACAGATCCTGCTGATTTAATGGATCAAGTCGCAGAATCAGAAAGAAAAGGTTACGCTATTGATGACCGTGAATCAGAAGAAGGAGTCTTTTGTGTAGGGGCTGCTATTGTGAATCCAATCGACCGTAATCACTATGCCTTTAGTGTTAGTGTACCTTATTATCGATTGACAGATGAGATGAAGAAAGACATGATTGAGGCTGTAACTAAAACAAAAACAATTATTGAATTTCAACTTGAATCTTATGCAGATTAATAAGTAAGCCAAAAAACTGTACATAAACTGTACAGTTTTTTTGTTTAAGAGTTTTCTTAATAAGAAAGTGATATTGAAAAAAAATATACTTTGTTTTAATAACATTCACGTTAGTAGGGATGCATCTAAATTATATTGCTCTTATTAGAGTCATTACACCACAAAATGTAAAGGGATTGTGTCACTTTCATATTACGCTAAGCTGAGATATACTAAACCAACTAATTAATTATAGGAGATGAGATAAGATGAATCGAAAAGAAAATATAAGTTCTATCTTATTAGGCTTTATAATCGTTATTTTAGGGATAGCTCTCGTTTTCTTTAAAGAATCATTTGTATTCCTTCTAGCTGAAATAATTCAAATAATACTTGTTCTAGTTGGTCTTTGGAAATTAATCAGTGCTTTTGTTATAAGACGAGGTAAAGATGAATCATTAATAAAGAGTATATTTGTTGGTAAAGCACTTATTTATATAATTATTGGATTATTCTTTGCGAGTCGTGTTGAATTTACAACTGGATGGTTAATTTTCTTTATTGGTTTGTATCAACTTGCGATGGGAATAATCGGGTTAATATCCTATCTATTGCTAAGGCGAGATAAAGTAAGTGATATTAATAGTCATTTACTTATCGCAATGATTCATTTTTTATTTGGTATGACTAGTATGTTTGGCTCCTACCGAATAACAAATACATTATTCCGTTTAGGTGTGTATTTAATCTTTATTGGATTAACGACTATAAACGACGGAAGACAGTTACTAACGCAAAATTATAAAATCAAAAAACACAGAAAACGAATACGAATTCCCTTGCCGGTATTTATTGAAGCGATTATACCGAACAATGTTATGATAAGATTCAACGAAAAACTTAGTGGGGATGAAGGCTTGCTTTCAAAAACTCCATCAGAAAGTTTAGCCCATCATGATTATGATGAAGACGCCTTAGTTCATATTTTAATTCATGTTGGTGCTACCGGTTTTGATAAGATTGGTCATGTTGATGTGAGTTACAAGGGGAAAGTATATTCATATGGTAATCATGACGTTGAATCGCATCGAATTGCTGGGACGATAGGGGACGGTGTCCTTGTAATTGCAGATGAGAAACCATACTTAGAATTTCTTAGAAGCAGAAGAACAAGTGTCTTTCGGTTTGGTATTAATTTAAAAGAAGACGACCTTCAAGCATTTAAGATTGAATTAGAAAACATTTTAAAATACAGTACCCGATGGGATATCAGGACTGAGAAACAACGTAAAAGCTTTATGGGTATGGTTCTGGAAGTAACTAAAGGTCAAGCGTATAAATTTAATCAAGGGAGATATAAGACTTATTTTGTTCTTGGAACAAATTGCGTACTATTAGCAGATGAATTACTTGGGAGTAATGGTATCAATATTATTAACTTAACGGGAATATTAGCACCGGGTACTTACTACGATTACTTTAACAAATTATTCTACACACCTGGTACGAATGTCGTATCTAAAATGTTAGTCCATCCGAAGTTAGATGAACCGCTCGTTGAAATTAAGCAAGCAACGCAAAAAGTGAAAAAGAATAAATAAAAAACCTAACCATAATCTGTGATAGATTGGTTAGGTGTTTTTTTACTTACTTGGGAAGATTGCTTCTAAACGATAAATTCGATTACCCCTTGAAGAGAATTTCTCTTCATATTCAGTCATGATGTTACCTTCGTAATCTGACTTGTGTAAATCAAGCCAAACTTGTTTAAAGTACATACCATATTCAGACATACTCGCTAGAGAATGTTCAAATAAACCTTGGTTATCAGTCTTAAAATGAACTTCTCCATTTTCTGGTAAGATCGATTCGTATTGTTTTAAAAATGTTGATGACGTTAAACGTCGTTTAGCATGACGTGTTTTTGGCCATGGATCACTAAAGTTTAAGTAGAGTAGACTAATTTCACCTGGTGCGAAGTATTCGCTTAAATCGCTCCCATCACCATGTAAAATTTGTACGTTTGGTAAATCTTCTTCAATTTGTTTATCTAATATAGTCACGATAACACTTGTTTGAATTTCGACGGCAATATAATTTATCTCTGGGTGAACTTTAGCCATGTTCATAATAAATTGACCTTTTCCAGATCCAACTTCAATATGTATGGGTTGTTCTTTTTTGAAGCGTGATTGCCATTTACCTTTGTACTCAGCTGGAACAGCAGGTACATATTGCGGGTGGTCATTTAATTTGTCTTGTGCCCAAGGTTTGTTACGTAAGCGCATAGTATATTTACTCCTTAATCAATTAAGTCTTCGTATATTGTTTTTAATAATATTATGTATTCATTTGTTTTATGTTGACGGTCTTCAAGGAAATATTGTTTTATCAAAAATAGACAATTCATCATACTGTACCATCGAACACGTTTGTAGAAAGAATTGTTAATTGGATAATCATATTGTTGGAACCAACCCATCCACTCACTGGGAGCAAAGTAATGGACAAGAATCATCGTAATATCACTCAATGGATCAGCTACTTTAACACTTTCCCAGTCAACAAGGTAGAGATGATCGTCATGACTTTTTAAGAAATTATTATGATTTAAATCACCGTGGCATACAGTCCGTCGTACTTCATAAAAATCTTTGTCGATAGCATCTTCCATATGTCTAACTACTTCATTCAAAAAATGATGTGAAGCGAGTTGTGGAGATAAGTCAATGAAATAAGTATTGATGAAATCAAGAGGATGATAGTTGCGCTCGCCCATTCGTTTCAGCATGAGTAATAGATGATCGGAGCCATGTATTTGACGAATTAATTCAATTACTTCTTTAGATCCCATGTCGTCCTTTGTTAGTAAGCGACCTTCTGTCCATTCCTGTGCGGTGAAAGTATCGCCAGAATATGTTCTCTGAGTCCACATTAATTTTGGGGCGATGCCTTCAGCAGATAGAGCTGCAATAAAGGGAGACGTGTTTCGTTTAAAGAAAACTTTTTCATCTGATTTTATGCCCATGTAAGCATCACCTGATGCACCTGCAATAGGGTGAAGCTCCCAATCGCCTTGTTGGTTATACATTGAATTTTCTGCCTCCCCCAAAACTAACTTAAAAAATCACAATACAGAATATTTTACCATGTTAAGAAGTAGGGTCAATCCTTTTTTAACCTTTGTGGTTAATTAAATAGTAATCTATCAATTCACCCGTGTAAATATCACTTGCGAATTGATATTGGAAACGACCCTCGTTATTTTCTATGGTTACGCCACCAAGGTATACTAGAGGCTTATCTTCAAACAAGTCATATTCAATTGAATCATAGTCTATCCAAGAGCCTACGACGTTGCCTTTTTCACCCAAACGATTTTTTGCAGTTTCTAATACTAGACCCGCTTTTTTTGGGCGATTTTCTTTAATTAATAAAGTTGTTGCGGCGCCAATAAGTATACCCGTTGCAAGAAGGAGCCCTCCGAGGAGTCCGTTACTGTTGTTGTAGTTATTATTTTCACTCATTTACTTCACTCCTATTTTGTTAGTCTGCAACTAGTTTAACACGTTGATTGAATCAAGGCTAAAGAAAACATTGGAAAAAGCCTAAATTTAACAACGATGGGCGCTTAACCTATAATCATGCGGTTAAATTCCGCTCTTTTATTTGCTCGTAGTATCTTATAAATAGATGGAAAAACACGCCTTTTTATTAGAAAATTCTATGAATAATGAGACTTACTTATAAATTGCATTTTGACGCTATTTGTGCAACAATTAGAAGGATTGTTTACAGATAAAAGTTTATTAGAAGGAGGCAGTTTAACTGCATGACTATTAATGAGAATCAATTTAAACGAATTAAAGAATTAACTGAATTACAAGGGATTTCCGGTAACGAGGGCGAAGTAAGAGCTTACCTCAAAGAGAAATTAACACCACTTGTAGACGAAGTTGAAATAAGTGGTTTAGGGAATATCTTTGGAATTAAAAAATCAACAACAGAACATGCACCTAAATTAATGGTTGCAGCTCACATGGATGAAGTAGGATTCATGGTTAGCCAAATTAATGATAACGGGACATTCAAAGTGACACCTATTGGTGGTTGGAACGTTTATGCAGTATCTGCGCAACGTTTTACATTACAGACAAAGCAAGGAAACTATCCTTGTGTCTCAAGTGCAGTAGCGCCACACTTATTACGTGGAAGCAAAGCGCAGTCACTTAAACCAGCTGATATTCTGTTCGACGCAGGCTTTACTTCTAAAGAAGAAGCGATGTCTTACGGTGTAAGACCTGGTGATAGTTTAGTCCCAGATGTTGAAACAATTCGAACAGCTAATAAAGAATCGATTATTAGTAAAGCTTGGGATAATCGTTACGGTAGTGCTGTTATATTAGATACGTTAGAGAAGATACAAGGCAAATCATTAGCCTCAGACTTAATCATGGGTGCTTCTGTTCAAGAAGAAGTGGGCTTACGTGGTATTCGCGGAGCGGTACATCGTTACCAGCCAGACCTATTCTTAGCAGTAGATTGTTCACCAGCAGCGGATGCTGAAGGTAAAAAAGATGTACAAGGGCGTTTAGGTGAAGGATTCCTGTTACGAGTACAAGACCCAGGAATGATTACACACAAAGGCTTACGAGAATACTTATTAGATACTGCGGAGTCCAATAACATCCCGTATCAATATTTCTTCTCAAAAGGTGGAACAGATGCCGGTGCAGCTCACACGATGAATGAAGGTGTGATTAGTGGCGTAATCGGTGTTCCAGCTAGATATATTCATGGTCATCAATCATTATTTAGAATATCAGACTATGAAGCCGCGCAAGCAATGTTAGAAGCAGTGGTAACGACATTTGATCGTACTACTTACGAGACTTTAATTCAAAATACTTAATATTGACGGAAAGAAAGGATTTAATTTTTATGTGGATAGCTTTTTATAACGAACAAGGTGTTGGAGATGTATTGATGTTAACTCATGGGCAAGCAGATGAGAATCATTTAACTTCTGAATCGAATAAGAACGTGACTATCGTTAGAGATAGTACGAAAGATAATCAAGTTATGTCAGTGAATTTATTTAATATTTCTGAAACATTTAAGCCAAATGGTAATGGGAATGTTGACTTAACTGCGGAACAAGTATCTCAAGTTAATGACAAGATTAAAGAAGCTGGATTTGATGTTGAAATAGTTGTTGACACAAAGCCTAAATTCGTAGTAGGATACGTTGAATCATGCGAAAAACACGAAGATAGTGACCACTTATCAATAACTAAAACAAACGTTGGAGACGAAGTGTTGCAAATTGTTTGTGGAGCGAATAATATTTCTGAAGGAATGAATGTTATGGTTGCTCGTCCTGGAGCAGCTATGCCAAGTGGATCAATTATTTGGCCAGGTGAGTTACGTGGAGTTGAAAGTTTTGGAATGATCTGCTCAACACGTGAATTAGGATTAGCAGACATTGAAGATTTACCAGGAATCTGGGAATTAGAGAAGTCATTTAAACCAGGGACAAGTTTAGAAGATGTAGTCGCTTCATACAAGTAATAAAAGGTGATTAAACTAGTAGTCAAGGATGTGAAATGATGAAAAAATACGAAGGACCAGCATATAATAATGGAACAGGTCAGTCAGCAAAAAGACGCTTCGCTCATCCAACTCAAGGAATGGAATCAGGTAAGTTCAAGTTTGAACCTGCCTATTCGATTAAGCAGAAAAAATCACAACATTCAGAGGATATTCGTAATACTCAAACCAAACAAGCCAATGAAGATATAACCGATGAATTAAAACAACCAGCGCCAAAAAGTGGATTAGAGCACTATGAAATACCATTTTTGAAGAAGCAACATAAAACGATGACACCGGTTAAGAATCATAAGGATTTAGAAGAGAGTCAAACAAGGAACGATGAGAACCATGATATAACGTCACGATCTCAAAGGTCCAACTATGAACCTTCATACAAGAAGCAAATTGAGCAACTGTCTGAAGAAGAACAGGTTAGGCGACCTTTTAAACCTAAAGAATTACCGAAGCCATATAAGAAACCAGAAGCAATCGATCGACGAGTAGATGAGAATACAAGATTACTAGCTAAAAGATTACATAAATCTAAAAATAGCTTTTTATTGTTTGAGAACTAGGAGGCAATAAAACATATGAATATGATGAATAGAGAACAAACATATCATTTTGTTGGAATTAAAGGATCTGGAATGAGTGCATTAGCGCTTATTCTACATGGAGAAGGTTATAATGTTCAAGGTAGTGATGTAGGGAAATACTTCTTCACTCAACAAGAACTAGAAAACCAACACATAACAATTTTAGAATTTGATGCAGAGAACATCACAGAGAAATTAACAATTATTGCAGGGAATGCATTTAATGATGATCATCCTGAATTAGTAAAAGCTCGAGAACTAGGCTTAGAAATTCATCGTTATCATGATTTTATCGGTGGGTTAATTGAAAACTACACAAGTATTGCAGTTACAGGGTCACATGGTAAAACATCGACAACTGGTTTGCTGTCACATACATTAAAGAATCTTGCTCCGACAAGTTATTTAATTGGTGATGGAACTGGTTTTGGTGACGAAACGGCAACATATTTCGCACTTGAAGCGTGTGAATATCGTCGTCACTTCTTAGCTTACAAACCTGATTATGCAATTATTACTAACGTCGATTTTGATCATCCAGATTACTACCGCTCGATTGAAGATGTATTTGAAGCCATTCAAACATTCTCACATCAAGCGAAAAAAGCAATCATTGCTTGTGGAGATGACGAACATTTACCGCATTTAAAAGCGGATGTTCCTGTGTATTACTATGGACTGACTGAGGATTCGCATGTTCATGCGAAGAATATAGATCGTACAGTTGAAGGATCTGAATTTGACGTTGTCGTAGATGGCGAATTATTCGGACGATTCACTATCCCAGTATTTGGTGAACATAATATCCTGAATGCTTTATCTGTGATTACAGTTCTTTACTTGGAAGGATTTAAAGCATCAGATATCAATCAACATATTGCTACGTTTGGTGGCGTTAAACGTCGTTTTTCTGCCCGACAAATTCAAGATTTAACGATTATTGATGACTATGCGCATCATCCATCTGAGATTACAGCAACCATTGATGCAGCAAAACAACGGTATCCAAAACGTGAGATCGTTGCAATATTCCAACCGCATACTTTCTCAAGGACTGTCGCAATGCTTAAAGAATTTGCGGAGTCTTTAGGGTTAGCGGATAAAGTTTATCTCGTTGAAATATTCAACTCAGCACGTGAAGCGAATGGTGAGGTAACGATTGATGATTTAGCAAAATTAATCAATCAGAAAGTTGAGATTATCTCGACAGAACATTTATCACCATTAATGGATTATAACGATGCTGTATTCCTGTTCATGGGTGCAGGAGATATTGACGAATTATCTCGTCAGTTTGAGAAAGCATACGCTAACTTAAGCCCTAACCGACTATAGAACATATAACAACCGGCCAACGAGTTAGAATTCGTTGGCTGTTTGTGCTTAAAAATCAAAATGATGGAGGAATATTCAATGAGTCAACGTAAAATTATGTTAATTGACGGAAGCAGTCTTGCTTATCGCGCATTTTATTCTATTCTGGATTTAGATCGATTCAAAAACAAATCGGGCTTGCACACGAATGCACTTTATAGCTTTCATCGAATGTTAGACAGTGTCATGGAACAATTTAAACCGACTCATATTCTAGTTGCTTTCGATAAAAGTGAAGTAACCTTTAGAAATGAGATGTTTAAAGAATATAAAGGTGGTCGCCAAAAAACACCAAGTGAATTCAAAGAACAAATGCCTTATTTAAAAGTATTACTTGATGCATACGGAATGAAACATTATGATGTTCTGCGTTACGAAGCGGATGATGTTATCGGTACATTATCTCATCAAGCCGATACACAAGATGAAGTGATTGTTATTTCAGGTGATAAAGATTTAATTCAATTAGCTACTGATAATGTGACAGTATATATAACACGTAAAGGTGTCAGTCAACTGGAAGCATATACACCGGAAACAGTTATGGAAACTTACGGTGTAACACCTAAACAGTTTATAGACTTAAAAGGCTTGATGGGAGATCCATCAGATAACTATCCTGGTGTCACGCGAATTGGTGAAAAAACTGCAATCAAGTTAATGAAAGAATATCATTCGGTTGAGGAACTTTACGAACGCCTTGATGAATTAAAACCATCAAAAATGAAAGAGAATCTAACCAATGAAAAAGATCAAGCATACTTAAGTAAAGAATTAGCAGAAATCTTATTAGAAGCACCGATTGAAATTGGGATAGAAGATATAGAATATAAGGGTAAAAACATTGAAGAATTAGTTGAGTTTTATCGTCAGATGGAATTTAATAGTTTCCTAACTGAACTTCAGGCTACGTCTGATGTTGATATTACAGCGATTGAAACTGATCAACCAGAACTTGAATATGATGTGCAATATGTCGAAGAAATAACTGAAGCGATGTTGCCGCAACAATCGGCAATCTACTTTGAGACTGTGGGAGACAACTATCATTTTGATGATGTCTTGCAAGTATCTTGGTACAGCCAAGTTGAGAATACAGTCTATATTGCTGAAGCTGATATGGCATTGAATGATTCATTATTTAAGGCATGGCTAGAAGACGAAACCGTAGATAAAATTACATTCGACTCTAAACGCGACCAAGTTTTAGCGAGTCATTATGGCATTCAATTAGCCGGAATTTTCTTTGATACACTCATTGCAGCTTACTTAGTGGAAGCGAATCATATGGATGAAGTGGCGAATGTTGTAAGAGCCTTAGAAGTCCCAGTGAATGTTCAACTTGATGAGATGGTATATGGTAAAGGTGCCAAGCGGAAGTTACCTGAAGACAAAGAGGTCATGATTAAACATGTAGCAAGTAAAGCAATGGCACTTGGTGCTTTAGTTGAACCCCTTCAAACCCGGCTAGTCGATTTAGAGATGGATGGGTTGTATACGGATATTGAGATGCCTGTCGCACGTGTTTTAGCACGTATGGAAATAACAGGAATCAAAGTGGATGGGGAGACTTTAGAAGAGAAGAACAAGGAATTGATCCAACGACTCAAACAAATGGAAGCGCGAATTCATGAACATGCCGGTCAAGAGTTCAATGTCAATTCACCTAAGCAATTAGGAGAAATTCTCTTTGACAAAATGAACCTACCTGTGATTAAAAAGACAAAAACAGGTTATAGTACTGCTGCGAATGTGTTAGAGAAATTACTTGATAAACATCCGATTATCCAAGAGATTTTAGATTACCGTCAAATAAGTAAGCTACAAGGTACATATTTAGCTGGACTGCCGGGATATATTAAAGAAGATGGTAAGATACATACTAAGTTTGTCCAAACACTCACTCAAACAGGACGATTAAGCAGTGCGGATCCAAACTTACAGAATATTCCAGTTCGTTTAGAAGAAGGGCGCAAAATTCGACAAGCTTTCGTGCCATCAGAAGAAGGTTGGCAATTATTTGGAGCAGACTACTCACAAATTGAATTGCGTGTTCTAGCTCATATAAGTCAAGAAGAGAATATGACTAAAGACTTTGTTGCTGGCGAAGATATTCACTCAGCAACCGCGAGACGTGTGTTTAATATGGAATCTGATGAAGAAGTGAATAGCGATTTACGACGACAAGCTAAGGCTGTTAACTTCGGAATTGTTTATGGTATTAGTGATTACGGTTTATCTCAAAACCTGAATATACCAAGACCTGAAGCGAAAGAATTTATTGAGCGCTACTTTGTCATGTACCCAGGGGTGCAACAATTTATGGACGATATCGTCGTCAAAGCACGAGAAGAAGGGTATGTTAGTACCTTATTCCACCGTCGTCGATATTTACCAGATATCAAAGCGAGCAACTTCAATATACGTTCATTTGCTGAGCGAACAGCAATGAACTCGCCTATTCAAGGAACGGCTGCTGATATCTTGAAGATAGCGATGATCAGACTTCAAAAAGCGATAGATGATGAAGGTCTTCAAGCACGTCTTCTACTACAAGTGCATGATGAGTTGATATTAGAGGCACCATCAGAAGAGATGGAACGCTTAAGTGAACTCGTACCAGAGATTATGGAAAATGCAGTTGATTTAGATGTACCATTAGAAGTTGATTACAATCAAGGTATTAATTGGTATGAATTGAAATAATAAGATGTTACTCTTCCTATTTTTAATAGGGAGAGTTTTTTAGGTTAGGAAGCTTTTAGTGGATACAATTGAGAGTCTGACACATATTTTTGTGTCATGGGGGAATTTCTTACTGTCACTTCACTACTGTATTAAAAAAGTGAAAACTGTACGGATAGATTTCGATTTACACATAGATTTATCCCGTAGGTACTTTCATTTGAGCATGTCAATAAATTGCTTGATCTTATGAATTCCTTTATAATAAAATTAACATTTATTTTGTTTCAGTTTAAGTCTCTGAATAGGGATTCCACAGGTATTCTATTGAGTTAAAGTTTATTATCGTAAAGGAGTAGAAAAATGAAAAAAGTTAAATATATTATAAGTTTAATTGCAGTCACGAGTTTAATTCTTGTCGGATGTTCTTCAGGAGCGTCTGATGGTAGCATAAAGATTGGATCAAAAGACTTTACAGAAAGTCTGATTGTGAGTGAGATTTATGCTTTAGCATTGGAAGACAATGGATATAGTGTTGAGCGGGTACCAAGTATCGCAAGCTCTGTCATCCCACAATCAATTGAAAGTGGAGAGATTGATTTGTATCCTGAATATACGGGTACTGCTTTGTTAACCATCTTTAATTTACCCATGGATACAGACCCTGACAGTGTTGCTGAGACGATTCGAGGTGCATATGAAGAAGGTGGGGATTTAACTACGTTAGAATATGCCCCAGCCAATGACTCTCAAGGTATTGCGATAACAACAGCAGCATCAGAAGAATACGGAATTGAAACAATTAGTGATTTACAAGCGAATGCTGAGAGTATTCGTTTTGCTTCTCAAGGAGAGTTTGAAGAACGAGAAGATGGGTTAAAAGGACTTGAAGAAGTATACGGTGAGTTTAATTTTGAGTCGATGACTGTATACGATAATAGTTTAAAATACCAAGTATTGAGCAGTGATGAAGCTGACGCAACGCCGGCTTATACAACCGAAGGACAATTATCAAACACGGATATGTATAAAGTATTAGAAGATGATCAACGATTTTGGCCACCTTATAATTTAGTGCCGGTTATTCGCCAAGATGTGTTAGAAGCTAACGCTGAGATTGAAACCATTATTAATAATATAAGCGAAACGCTTGATACAGAAACTGTTATTGATTTAAATGCGAGAGTGGATATTGATGGTGAAGATTATATGGAAGTTGCACAAGATTATTTTAATTCGATTAAATAAGAGCCAGTAGATAATTAATTATACACGTTCGTAGAATCAACCGTTCTACAAGCGTGTTTTTTACTTGATACGGTACATATTTATAGAATATCATGATGTATCATGTAAAATACAGTGTAAAAAGACATAGGAGTATACATAGGAGGGAATAGCTTGCTTAATCAAATTATCGACTACTTTCAAAGTAATTCTAGCCAGTTTATAGGGTATTTAATCCAACATATGAAGCTGAGTTTTATAGCATTGTTTATCGCGATATGTATAGGAATTCCCCTAGGTTATATTAGTTACCGAAATAAAAGATTAGGAGAAGTCCTAACAACATCGTCGCAATTATTACGAATTATACCGAGCCTTGCAGTGTTATTCATACTCATTCCGCTTATCGGAGTAGGAGAGTTACCAGCGCTCATTGCTTTAACATTTTTAGCAGTTCCTCCGATTATTATGAATACAATTTTAGGGTTCAATGAAATACCCTCTATAACTTTAGAAGTAGCGCAAGGATTAGGGATGAACGAGAAGCAGTTGAGAAATCGGATTGAATTTCCTTTAGCTGCCCCTTATATCTTAAACGGAATCAAATTAGCTTTAGTTGAAATTATTGCGAGTGCGACACTTGCCACTTATATTGGAGCAGGAGGTCTGGGAACGTTGATATTTACAGGACTTGGACTCTACCGCATGGATTTATTAATCATTGGTGGGGGAACCGTTGCGATATTATCATTACTGAGTATGTTTATGATGGATTTACTTATAGAAAAGGTGGCAGAGAATCATGGCTAATACAACAATAAAGTTTAGAGATATCAATAAATCATTCGGAGAAAAACAAATCATCAACGAATTATCTTTTGATATCGAAGAAGGGCAATTTATTACAATATTAGGCTCATCAGGATCAGGAAAAACAACAACGCTTAAAATGGTCAATCGGCTTGTAGAACCAGACAGTGGAACGATTGAAATTAATAATAAAGAGATTAAAGAGTATAACTTGATAGAACTACGAAGAAAAATTGGTTACGTGGTACAACAAATTGGCCTATTCCCTCACGTCACTATTGAGAAGAATATTGCGACCGTACCGGAATTACTAGGATGGGACAAAGAAAAAATAAAACAACGTGTTATAGAATTAATGGATCTAATTCAGTTACCTTATTCTGAATATGCACATCGATTTCCCAAGCAGTTATCTGGAGGACAACAACAACGAATAGGGGTTGCTAGAGCCTTAGCAGCTAATCCACAAATTATGCTTTTAGACGAGCCGTTTGGGTCCGTTGATGCAATTACACGTAAAGAATTGCAAGCACAAATTAAAGCAATCCATGAAGAATTGGCAGGTAAAACATTCCTCTTCGTAACCCATGATATTAATGAAGCCTTCTTACTTGGTGATAAAGTGATGATTATGAATGAGGGGCGAATAGAGCAATATGATACACCAAAGAATATAATCAAGAATCCTGAAGGTAGTTTCGTGAATAGTCTCTTGGATACTGTCCGTGAGGAAGAAGCATTATGGAGTGAGTTAGTATGATTGATTATTTAGTACGATATAGTGACCGACTCATCGATGCAACACTGACACATCTACAACTCGTTACTGTCTCTTTACTTATTGCTATTGTCATTGCTGGGTTGATCATCTATACCTTAATCAACAATCAAGTATGGCTTAAGCGAGTAACTTATTTTTTCTCCGCTTTATATTCCGTACCTAGTTACGCATTGTTTGCTTTGTTAATTCCTTTAACGGGGTTAGGTGCAGACACTGCAATGATTGTTTTAACACTTTACTGCGAGTATATTCTACTTCGAACGTTTAGCACGGGAATCAATGAAATTAATCCAATGATTATTGAATCAGCCATCGGTATGGGTATGACTGATAAAGAATTGTTTTTTAGAATTCAATTACCACTAGCATCTAAAGCGATCTTTAGCGGGATTAGACTTGCAATGACATCTAGTATCGGTATTGCCACAATTGGGGCGACGATTAATGCTGGAGGATTAGGGACAATCTTATTTTCTGGGTTAAGAACCCAAGATATGGTTCAAATTCTTTGGGGGATGATTTTAACCGTTTTTCTCTGTATTGCGTGTAACTTTATTTTGAAACAAATCGAGAAACTAGCTTTAAGAAACTTCGAATTGGAAGGCTAATCTCGGTAATAAATGATGTAAATATTCTATAACCAGCCTGAATGCAAAAGCATTTGGGTTTTTTGTTATATTTAAGGTTTTAACTCACAAAGTATATAGGAATTTTGTTATAATTATCATATATAGAAAGAGGTGTGTTCATGCCTGAGTTACCAGAAGTAGAAGTCAATCGGAAAGGATTAGACCGATTAGTTAAAGGTAAGAAAATAAAAAATATCCAAGTAGATTGGGCAAGGATCGTCGTTGAATATGAAGAAAATCCAACAGTGCTTGAACCATTAATTAATGAGACTATTTTAGCAGTTGAACGAAGAGGCAAATACTTATTATTTAGTTTTACAGATAGTTATTTAGTCTCTCACTTAAGAATGGAAGGCAAATACTTTTACTACCCTGAAGAGGAAGTTCCAGAAGTTAAAGATAAGCATACTCATGTTAGGATTGAATTTTACGATAACAGCCAATTACATTATAATGATGTAAGAAAATTTGGTAGAATGGAGTACGTTCCTAAAAATCTCATCAAGCAATTCTTTGATGAGCGTAAGATTGGTCCAGAACCAACAAAAAAGGACTTTCATTTGAATGAATTCAAAGAAAAACTGGCAGCATCAAACCAACCTATCAAAACAGCATTACTATCTCAAAAGATAGTAACGGGTTTAGGTAACATCTATGTTGATGAAGTATTATTCGAATCACATATTCATCCGCTTACGACAGGGAATAAACTGTCTGATAGCCAGATAAACACCCTGTATCATGGTATAATTAATATTATGGCAAAAGCGATTGAACTAGGTGGATCTACAATTCGTAGTTACCGGAATACAGTTGGAGAAGTAGGGCGATATCAGAACGAATTGAAAGTTTACGGCAAAAAAGGGGAACCATGTACTCGGTGTCAAACACCGATCGAAAAAATACGTGTTGCTCAAAGAGGGACTCATTATTGTCCAATTTGCCAAGAATTATAATGGGAGATAAATGATGAAAGTAATCGCTATAACAGGAAGTATTGCCACAGGGAAATCCACTGTATCAAATCACATAATCAAGCAAGGTTTTCCAGTGATAGATACGGATATTCTCAGTCGTGTTGTTGTCGAAAAAGGGACAGAGGGCTTAGACGGTTTAAGTGAGCTTTTTGGTGAAAGTATCTTGAATACTGACGGGACACTCAATCGAAAAGCTCTGGGCGATATTATCTTTAACGATGAAGCGAGCAAGAAAAAAGTCAATCAACTATTGCATCCATTAATTGCTAAAGAAGCCCATGACCGCATAGATAAATACAAAGATGAAGGGCAAAAACTGGTCTTTGTTGATATCCCACTTTATTATGAAGTAGATATAGATATTCCAACAGATGCCGTATGGCTTGTTTATACAAAGCCAGAAATACAGTTGGACCGTTTAATGAAACGTAATAATATAAATGAAAAAGAAGCCCGTCAGCTTATCAGCAATCAAATATCGATCGAGGATAAAGCTAAATGGAGCGATATCATTATAGATAATTCAGACACAACTGAAATAACAAACCGACAAGTTGAAAAACGATTAAAGTTAGAACAAATTAGTTAAAGAAGGAGGTATGTGCTATGCAATGCCCTAAATGTCAAAGTCAGTCATCGAAAGTTATCGATTCACGACCAGCAGAAGAGGGACAATCTATCCGACGCAGAAGAGAATGCTTGGAATGTGCTTTTCGCTTCAATACACATGAGCGAATTGAACAAGCACCATTACTTGTAGTTAAACGTGATGGAACCCGAGAAGAGTTTAATCGAGACAAATTATTACGCGGAATTGTTCGAAGTGCAGAGAAACGTCCGATCGCAGTGGAGCAAATGAATGAACTTGTGAATCAAGTAGAAGAGTCTATTCGTAATGCAGCAGATCAAGAAATCGAAACCAGCCGTATTGGAGAATACGTTATGCCTCTTTTAATGGAATTGGATGAGGTTGCTTATATCCGCTTCGCCAGCGTCTACCGTGAGTTTCAATCACGTGAGATGTTCATGAAAGAGTTAGAGTCAATGGCTGGAAAACATGATACACATATTGAGGAAGGTCAAGATCAAGATGAGCTTATCAATTAACCCACTTCAACCTTTCGTGCTGAGAGGGCAAGAAGATATTTCAGCTATATGTTTAAAAAGTCTAACCCAGTTATATCAACCGATTGTAGGGCCAGCAAGTATTAGCTTATATCTGACCTTAATGTCACAGCCTAATGTGGTCAATGATGATAGTAGACGATCACTACGTCATCAGATTCTACTTCTACAGTTGAATATTGGAATCAACGAACTTAATGAAGCGCGGACAAAACTCGAAGCTGTAGGGCTAGTGCGAACGTATCGCGATATGGAATCAAATCCAAATCCGCAACATCAAACAATTCTTTATGACTTAAAATTACCATTACTGAATCGAGCGTTCTTCCAAGATGCCTTATTAAGCACTGCTTTATTAAACCAACTTGGCGAAAAAGATTATGAAGATCTGGCCACGAAGCTTACAGTGGCACCGATTGATGATAATCGCTATGCAGAGGAGACGGTAACGTTTCAAAAAGCTCTTTACCCAATTCGGGTTGAGGAGACAGCTAAGAAAGTATTGGACGAGGAACAAGAAAAGGCAAATAACTATTCGCCTGGCTTAGACTATAGCCGCTTTATCTCGTATGTGATATCAGAAGGGATCAATCACTCAGAAATTACTGAGCAGTTAAAAGATCAGATTTATGCTATTCATGATATTTATGGCAATTCCGAGAGTGAATTAGCCAATCTTGTCTTTTTAGCTATGGACAAAGCCAATGGTAATGTAAATTTAACTGACCTTCAAAAAATAGCTCAAAGACAAAACGCCAAAGCCAATTCAACGTGGCAGACAGAGGCGCAACAAGATGACATTTATGAGATTAGAAGCGAAGCAAACCGCACTTCACAGATGTATACTAAAGAAGATATCGAGATGCGAAAAAAACAATTAAAAGACCAGTATCCTGAATTGATTCCAGGGGATATGCAGCTGATTATATCTTGTGAACAAATGCCAAGCAATGCTTTCTTAAATAAGATGAAGCAAGCAAAAAAATCATTTGCAACGGATTCAGAGCACTTCTATATTAAAGAATTAGCACAAAAAACGCGTCTTAATGAACATGTCGTGAACTTTTTAATATATTATTTATTGGTTATTTTGGATAGGCCGAATATTTATAAGGGTCAATTAGAGCGAACGGCTAGTGAATGGCAACAAGAGGAATTAACTAATATTCCTAAAGCGATGCAGTATGTTAAAGCGCAGCGTAAGAAGAAAGAAATAGAACAGAAACAACAAGAAAATCGAGCAAATTACAGAAAACGTGGGCAATCTCAACATCAAGAAATTATTCCATCATGGATGAAAGAGAAAGAGCAGCCTACACAGCAACAACAAGCAACTCCACAGCCAACATCTCAATATAGTGAAGATGAGATGCGTAAACGACTGAATGAGTTGATAGGGGAAGAAGGTGAGTCATAGTGCAAAAAATTAATCAATTATTAAACAAATTTACTAGAGATCCAAAGTTTCAAGCAGACTATAAGACAACGGTAGATTACGTATTAAATCATGCTGATGTGAAGGCCTTTATTAACCAGCACGAGAAAGCAATCTCTCAAGAGATGATTGAAAATTCAATTTCGAAATTGAATGAATTCGCTCGTGAAATGGACCTATTGAAAAAAGGTGAACAAGGGCAAAACCCAGGATTTAAACCTGTATTATTTTTAAATATTAATTACATTGATGTATCATATGTTCCGACTAAAGCTTACTATGACAATAAAGAAAAGCAACAACAGCGGAATTTATTAGATAACCGTATGATGGCTGCTGATGTTCGAGAAGCAACATTGAATGATTACTATGCCAATACGGAATCACGCAAACAATTATTAGGTGAAGTCCTAAGCTTTTTAGAAGAGTATAAGAAACATCCACTCCGTGCTCAAGGGTTGTATATATCAGGTGAATTTGGTGTAGGAAAGACATTCTTACTAGGGGCATTAGCGAATGCTCTTGTTAAGTTAAATAAGAGTGTGACAATGATTCATTATCCAACCTTTACTACAGAGATAAAGTCGACCTTTGCAGATAATTCGACACAACAAGTGTTAACTGACGTTAAATCAGTTGATATCTTAATCATCGATGATATTGGGGCAGAGGCGAATACCGTTTGGGTGCGTGATGAGGTATTAACAACGATTCTTGAATACCGAATGAAAGAGTCATTAGCAACATTCTTCTCGTCTAACTTTAATTTAAATGAGATAGAGAGTCACTTAGCTCATTCAAGAGATGGTGGGAATGAAACAATAAAAGCCAAACGAATTATGGAAAGAATTCGATTCTTGGCTAAAGAAGTATCTCTATCTGGAGAGAACTTAAGACATCGAGATCGAATAAGATAAGGAGTGATGATTTGAACCATAATCCTGAAGAAGATTTAAAACAAAAGCGATTATTGATGATTTACTTTGGTATAGCATTGGCTATTCAAATAATTGTCTTAGTTATTTATTACTTTAGAGAAGGTCAGACACAATTGGCATTTCCGATGCTTTTAGGAATTTTTATTACTGGAGCAGGCTTGGTGACGCTTTCGCAATTTGGTAAAAGACATTAGGACTTGTAATCCAATAAAAGTCATGATATAAATATGATAGAGCTTTTGAAAAGCCAAAAAATGAATACTTAAATTTACATGAAGACAACTTTGTAAGCTCGATGCTTTTAGAGAGGGATGACTTGGTGAAACATCCTACATTGATTTATATAAGACCCCTTCATATTTATTTACTCAGAACCCTTTAGAGGCATTAAGAGTAAACGCAGACGCCCGTTAAGCTTTAATGAAGTTCATAGGACAAGATTGTATCTGTTGCTATGAAAGATTTGGGTGGAACCACGTAATAAATTAACGTCCCATTGGTTGAGTATCAACTCAATCGATGGGACTTTTTTGTATAGTTTAAACGTAGAGGAGAATTATAATGGATAAAATTAAATTAACGTTTCCGGATGGAAATGTAAAAGAATTTGATGCAGGCATTACAATTGCTGATGTTGCAGATTCAATTAGTAAATCACTTAAAAAAGCGTCATTAGCAGGGAAATTAAATGGTGAGATTATTGATTATCATACACCAATCAATGAAGATGGTTCGATTGAAATTATCACAAATAAAAGCCCAGAAGCATTAGAATTAATGCGTCATTCATCAGCGCATCTATTAGCTCACGCATTGACACGCTTATACCCAGGCATTCAATTCGGAGTAGGACCAGCGATAGAATCAGGCTTCTATTATGATACATTCAAAGAAGAGCCTATTACAGAAGAAGACTTACCAAAAATTGAAAAAGAAATGAAGAAAATTATTTCTGAAAACCATGATATTATTGGTCGTATTGTGACTAGGGAAGAAGCACTAGAAATCTTTAAAAACGATACATTCAAGCAAGAATTAATTAATGAATTACCAGAAGATGAAGACATTTCAGTATATCAACAAGGTGAATTCGTTGATTTATGTCGTGGTGGACATATGCCTTCAACAGGTAAGATTAAGATTACTAAACTATTATCACTTGCTGGAGCTTATTGGCGAGGTAATTCAGATAACACTATGATGCAACGTGTTTACGGTACTGCATTCTTCAAACAAGATGAATTAGATGAATTCTTACGTTTACGTGAAGAAGCAAGAGAACGTGACCACCGTAAGTTAGGTAAAGAACTCGGTATCTTCATGATTAATCAAGAAGCAGGGCAAGGTCTCCCATTCTGGTTACCGAACGGGGCAACAATCCGTCGTACCATTGAACGTTACATTATGGATAAAGAAATTAACTTAGGTTATGAACATGTGTATACACCGATTATGGCTAAATCTGATCTGTATAAAACATCAGGACACTGGGATCATTATAAAGATGACATGTTCCCACTAATGGATATGGGAGACGGCGAGATGTTAGCACTTCGTCCAATGAACTGTCCACACCACATGTTAATCTATAAGAATGATATCCATTCATACCGTGAGTTACCTATTCGTATTGCTGAATTAGGTATGATGCACCGTTATGAAAAGTCAGGTGCATTATCTGGTTTACAACGTGTACGTGAGATGACATTGAACGACGCGCATATCTTTGTACGTCCTGACCAAATTAAAGAAGAATTCAAACGCGTACTGAAATTAATTGAAGATGTATACAACGACTTTAATATTACAGATTATCGCTTCCGCTTAAGCTACCGCGATCCAGAAGATAAAGAGAAATACTTTGATGACGATCAAATGTGGGAAAAAGCAGAAGCAATGTTAAAAGAAGCGATGGACGAATTAGGTCTAGAATACTTTGAAGCGATTGGTGAAGCAGCCTTCTACGGACCTAAATTAGACGTACAATTCAAGACAGCTATTGGTCTTGAAGAAACAATGTCTACGGTTCAATTAGACTTCTTATTACCAGAACGCTTTGAATTAACTTATGTCGGTGAAGATGGACAAAATACGCATCGTCCAGTAGTTATTCACCGTGGGGTTGTATCAACAATGGAACGTTTCGTTGCTTACTTAATCGAAGAGTATAAAGGGGCATTCCCAACGTGGTTGGCACCTGTTCAAGCGATATTATTACCAGTAAGTAATGAAGCACATGGAGACCGTATTGAAGAGCTTTACCACGATTTAAGAGCGAAGGGCTACCGTGTTGAGATGGATCTACGTAATGAAAAGTTAGGTTATAAGATTCGTGAAGCACAAACGTCTAAAGTTCCTTATCAAATTGTCATTGGAGACCAAGAAGTAGAAGACGGTACAGTGAATATTCGTTCATATGGTTCTAAGGACTCTAAGACAATGTCTTACGACGAGTTTGTTGAATACCTTGAGAAAGATATCGCATCAAAAAGTCGTGACTCTGAATAATTTAAATAGTTAATAGCAG
This sequence comes from Aerococcaceae bacterium DSM 111021, assembly GCA_020112395.1. Taxonomy (NCBI): domain Bacteria; kingdom Bacillati; phylum Bacillota; class Bacilli; order Lactobacillales; family Aerococcaceae; species Aerococcaceae bacterium DSM 111021. The sequence continues at coordinate 132,721 of JACCEK010000003.1, forward strand.
AACAGCTCAACCGTTGTGGTTTATGACCATGATTGTTGAGCTTTTTTGCATGGAAGTGAGGGACTAAAGTGCCGACCACAATTTGTGTATCTCGTGACTTTACTTTAAGTTAGCGCTAAGCTAATTATATACAGCTTTAAACAACTTAAGGAGGATTATATTATGGCGAAAATACATATTAAAAGAGCTTATGATGATGCTAAAGACCAAGATGGTTACCGCGTACTAGTGGACCGTCTATGGCCAAGAGGCATTAAGAAAGAAGACTTACATCATGATGAGTGGTTTAAAGACTTGGCCCCTTCATCAGACTTACGTAAAGACTTTGATCATGAAGAGGATATATTCTCATGGTTCAAAGAAAAATATGAAGAAGAGTTGAACAATCATGATGAGAAAAATTCTTGGCTAGCTTTGGTCAAAGAAAAATTAGATGATGGTCCTGTAACTTTGTTATATGCAGCTAAGGATAAGGACAATAATAATGCTGTTGTATTAAAAGAATGGACAGAGGATCATCTATAAAAATACTCGATACAATCAATTTCATTTTACTTTTAACTAATAACATCGCTATAATGGAACGAAAGAGATTAAAAAATTGAGGAGGAAAATAAATGGTCTTTGAAATTGTAGTGATAGTAATATTAGTTATCTTACTCATCAACCAATTTAACTTATGGAATCGCTTTACAGTTTGGTTTAATCAACAATCTGGTAGCGAAGTGGGAGAAAATGGACGCAATTATAAGGGGTATATCTTTATCGTACTCATTGGAGCAATCTTCGCTTTCATCACAGCTTACTTTCAAACAGCTAGAGAGATTAACTTTGCAGCGACATCCTTAGCGCTTGAGAAATTAGCAATGAATAACGAAGTGATTGCGGAATCAGCAATGAATGCCCAAACTGCTGCGTTTCAGAATGCCTTTGATTTCACATCATTGTACTGGCAAAAATTCTTTGAAAATGCGACACTGTTTATCTTATTACCAGTCTTAATTAGTTTAGGAACAGTATTCATGCAAGATGAAATGAAGAAAACAAAAGAAGAGTTAGCGCAAGTTACGATTGGTGATTCGAAAAAAATTGAACCAGAACCTGAAATAGAAGTCACAGAAACAACTGAACCCACAGAAGAACCTATAGTCAATGAAGACATCGCTGTATTAGCTGAAGAAGAAAGCAAGGAAGAAACACAAGACGATACAACGGAATTCTTATAACAAAAAATGAGTTAGAGAGAAATATCTCTCTAACTCATTTTTTTATTTATCTTGTAATCGATTTGTACGTAATTGGTGTCGGTCACTAAAGAATGAACGATACGTTAAGTAAGTTGCGATATAAGTAGAGATTGCTGTAGAGGCTAGCATCATAAACATAACCATAATTTGGTAAAGAATGGCTTTAGTAGGATCAATTCCCGCAAACATTAAACCAGCCATCATCCCAGGTAAAGTCACTAATCCAACAGTCTTCGTACTATCAATCGTTGGTTGTAACCCCCGACTCATTGTTGCTTTTAGAATCGATTGGGAAGCTTGATAAGGTGTCGCACCAAGAGCCAGTTTTTCTTGAACGGCTTGTGCTTGGTCTGTAAACGTCTGTGATAGGGTAGAGAAGGCTAAACCAATCGAACTCATTGAGCCCCCGATAATCATCCCAGTAATTGGAATAAGTTGAGAGGGTGTGAATTCCAAACTACCTGAAAGTACAAGGACACTAATCGTAATCGTCGCTGTGGTTAAAATCGCAATTAAAGAATTGATAAAAGCATTTTTCAGCCCTTTACCACGTTGTCCTGCATTCCAGCTAGCATTCAATATCATGACTAGCATCATCGCTAGTGTTACAAATGTGTTATTAACTTGGAAAATTCCTTGTAATAGGAACCCAACCACAACGAGTTGAACAATCATGCGGACAATCGCAATAATTAACTCTTTTTCAAGTTTTAATTTTTCTCGGTATGAAATGATAATCGCAATAATGACTAAAATAAATGATAAAACTAAAGAAGTTGGGGTCACATTAAGCTGGTTCATGGTTATCCTCACTTTCATCGAAGGCTATCTTATCTAAAGTAATTATTCGGTCAGCTAATTGCTGTTCTTTTTCAATGTGGCTGACTAAAATAACTGTAACATTATTCTCTTTACGGTATTGATTTAACCATTCCCAGATGATTTTTCGAGTTTCTGAATCTAAGGCACTCGTAATCTCATCAAGTAAAAGAATATCAGGACGGAATTGAACGTTACGAATTAAAGCCACACGTTGTTTCTCTCCACCAGATAAAGTTGTAATGTCTTTATCCAAATACGACTTCGGTAATTGAACATGTGAAAGCAAATCTTTCGCAAGCTCTTCATCAAAGTCCATATCGCGAATATCATAACTAAACTGTAAGTTATCGCGCACCGTCTCACCAAATAAGGTTGGCGCTTGGAAACAATATGAGACATTTTGACGTAATTCAATGGGATCAATGTCTTCGACATTCTCACCTTTGAATAAATAGTCACCTGACGTTGTTAAGGCAGGACTTTGTAATTGCGCAAGGTATTTGAGTACGGTACTTTTACCGCTCCCAGAAGGGCCATTAATCGTAAGAATTTCGTTGGGTTGAACGTTAAATGATAAGTTACTTATGATTGTTTGCGTATTGGTTTTAATTGTTAGATTATTAATCTGTATAAGTTCTGACACGGTAATCACCTTTCTTTGAAAAACATATAACCTAATTGTAAGTATTATAATTGGACTTTGCAAGACGTACTAAAAATATATATAAAAACTCTGAGCCAATGTCATGAACTAACACCGGATCAGAGTTGCTTTGTTAATGATTGATTATTTAATGTTCATTCGGATCGTTTTCTGCATCTTCATGAGTCGGGTGGACTGTTCCTTCTAAGTGATCGGGTCCAGCATATATTGTATATAACTTAAGTGGTTTAACTCCAGTATTCTCGATATTATGCCACATATTTGCTGGAACAAATACAGCATCATCATCAGATACTTTTATTTGTACATTTAAATCATCTTCAGTTGGCCCCATCTTACATAAGCCTTCACCATCTTCAATTCGAATAAATTGATCAATGCCTTCGTGTACTTCTAAACCAATATCATCACCTGGTTGAATTGACATGACAGTTACTTGTAATTTTTCGCCTGTCCAAATTGTAGTACGATAGTTATTATTTTCCTTTGTTGCATCTTCGATATTTATTACATACGGCTTTTTACCATGGTCCTTGTAGTCAAATTCCATATTAAATCCTCCTCGTAATAGTTTACACATCTAAAATACATATGTTACATAGACAATAACGATTATATAAAATTTTGTCAAATAATATAAATGTTTTTTATAAAAAAATATTGAGGGAGCAAATTATATTTATATTAGGTAATGATTTGAAGGGGCATAATGAGAGAGTAGTTTTCAAGATTTAAAGGCAAGCTTATAAAGCAAAGGTATAGTAATTCGAGAATGGTCAACAACAGAAAAATGAATCACTTATATAAGCAATACAAGTGAGGGTGATGTGTTGTTAGATCGATATTATCAACAATATAAAAAAGAAGGTATAAAATCAATTGATATTCAAGAAGAGAGTTTATTGATAACGATCGAAACAATTAATCAACTAAAAAATTATTTCACCGAAGCTGTTGAAAAGATTGATCAAATAAATAACTCGAATTAATCAGGTGCAAGCTATTAAGAGCCCCTTAAATCCAAACGAGGATTAAAAGGGGGCTCCTCTTAAATAAAACTATTTAACTGCTTTAATACTATCCATTAATACTTTAAAGAAAAAGCCAAGACCAATTGTTAGTAGAATATGCCCAATACCAGCAATCCCAGACATCATTGCAGATGATTCCATTCCCATCACAATCATTGATCCGTGAATTAACATAATTAGTAAAGATAAGCCTAAACCAGATTGGTAGAACATAATGAATTTTTTATAATGGCGGTGTGCGCTTAATTTAAATTGGTGTTCAAGAATTAATACAATTAAGAAAAAGAACATTCCTAAAATTAAAGTGTGTGTGTGTAATACTCCTAATTGAGTATAGCCAGTAAAGTCATAAATTCGAGCGAATTCACGATCAAATAATCCGAAAGCCAGACCTAAAATCATATAAATCATACTCGTACGTGCTAATTTGTGTTGCATATTAATCTCCTTTTGTGTTGTTTATGCCATGTAGTAACCAAGAAATCTTTCGATCGTATTCTAAGAGAAGTGTCTGTGAATCCCATTCATTGGCGATATATTCAGTTAAACTATTCGTAACCAATGACATGACAAAGTATAAAAAGCTCATCGCTTCTTCTTTATTTGAGATATCAAAGTGATTCTTCTCTAATATCGTAAACCAATGATCAAACATATGTGATTCTGAAGGAACTTTACGACGTCTTGAGAATATCAATTGATCACTTCGAGTTAAGAATTTGATTTGTTTCCATTGAATATCTTGATGATCGAGGTGACTAATTTCCCTCAAGTAATTCGCAATCCCATCGAATAGGGCATCCTCGCTTTGTTGAATGTGCTGCATAATATCAATATGAATTGCGCGTGCCACTGTTGATATTAAGTAATCATTCGCATCAGCCAAATCTTTAAAATACTTATAAAAAGCGCCGCGAGACATATTCATTAAAGAAATAATTTCTGACACCTTTACTTGACTCAGTGGTTGATCGTAAAGAACATCCAATAAAATCAATTCAATCTGTGTGCGTTTATCAGCATCTAAATGTAAAAAAGTATCTTTAGGGATATGAAAACCTCCTCTATAACTTATTAGTGACAGAATGTCACTATGAGAGTATAGCACGAGAGTGACACTCTGTCACTCTGAAAAAAAGGTATAACTTAAATTATAAACATTACATAGAATAATGCCGGCCCAGCAGGTGAGAAGAAAATCGGTGTTATGAATCTAAAAGTATGAAAAGAATATTTCGGCATGCTCATTCTAAATGACGTAGTAGGTAATGTACGGCAAAAAAAACGTCATCCTTATAAGGATGACGTTTTTTGAATTAAATTAATCTTTTAATAATTCTATAGCTTCTTGATATTCACGGTCTTGGGATTCAGCGACACCTTCTTGTGTAAGATGTCCTTTATACGTATTGATTCCTGTTAAGATAGTTGAATTCTCTAAAGCTGCTTGTTTAACACCTTTACTGATAATATCTTGTGCATAACGTAAAGTAACGTTTGTTAAACCTAATGTAGCTGTACGTGGCACAGCACCTGGGATGTTAGCCACTGTATAGTGTAGAACACCGTGTTTAATATAGATTGGATCTTTATGTGTTGTCGCATGTGTCGTTGTTTCAAAGTTTCCACCTTGGTCAACGGCGATATCAACAATAACAGATCCTTCTTTCATTGTCTTAACCATATCTTCAGTTACTAAGATTGGTGCACGACGACCTGGGATTAACACAGATCCGATTGCCACATCAGCATCTTGAATGACACGGGTAATATTCTCTTCCGTAGACATTAATGTCTCAACTTGACCATCAAGTAAGTCTTCTAATTCAGCTAGACGTTGTGGGTTAATATCTAAGATTGTCACTTTAGCCCCCATACCCACTGAGAGTCTTGCTGCGTTGTATCCTACGATACCTCCACCAATAACAACAACATGGGCACTGCTCACGCCTGGTAGACCATCTAATAGAATTCCACGGCCACCATTTTGTTTTTCTAAGAAGTGAGCACCAATTTGAACAGCCATTCGTCCCGCTACTTCACTCATTGGGATAAGTAACGGTAGGGCACCATTTTCAACCATTGTTTCGTAAGCAATTCCAATAACGCCTTTGTCTAGAAGAGCTTGTGTTAATGCTAATTCTGGAGCAAGGTGTAAGTATGCGAATAAGATTAATCCATCGTGGAAGTAATCATATTCTGCTGGTAGAGGTTCTTTTACTTTAATTACCATATCAGCAGACCACACGTCTTTTGCGTCTGATTTAATTTCAGCGCCTGCTTCGATATATTCCTCATCAGTAAAACCAGATCCGTCACCTGCGTGTTTTCCAACGTAAACTGTATTACCTGCTTCGACTAACGTTTGCACGTTACCGGGTGTCATACCAACGCGATCTTCATTCGGTTTAATTTCTTTCGGAATTCCAATTATCATAAATATTTCTCTCCTCAAATTTCTTTTATCAAATGTCAAATTATAAATTTCCAACAAATTTAGTATAACACGATTCGTGAAAAAGTTATAATGATATACTTATTTTTCCGAAAATAGCCTAATCTAGGAGTTTAAATTTAGGTTAATAATTTAACTTAATGAACAATGAAAACAATATATAACAAAATAGGTTTTTATTTAATTATATAGTCTCTTCATTCAATATAAGCACATTCATACTAAAAATTATTGAGAGTGATATACTAACATAAATGAGCGTTATTTATAGAAAAGAGACAACTTTAGCGAGGTGATTAAAGTGTGCTTAATAACATTTAATAAGCAAAGCAGTAGTAAGTATCCATTAATACTTGTAGCCAATCGAGACGAATCGTATCTACGGGAAAGTAAACCAATTCATTTTTGGGAGGATAATCCTGACATACTCGGAGGAAGAGATATGAAAGCTGGGGGAACATGGCTTGCTATTACAAAAACAGGGCGGTTTGCTGCGTTAACGAATCAACCATTCACTCAGCATGAGCCGATTGAACTTACTTCACGAGGAGCATTAATAACAAACTTTCTTAAAAGTGATATCCATGCCATTGATTATGCAAAGGAACTAAGAGAGAATCGGATGAATTATGATGGGTATAATTTAGTCTTTGGAACGGTTGATGATTTATATTTGTATGACAATGTGATTGATGAATTTAAACCTTTTACAGATGGGACTCACAGTGTTAGCAATACTAAAGATGATTTGTCTAAATTCCGACAATCACATTCAGAAACAAATTTGGAACGTATGACTGCAGAGGAACGACCGCCGTCAATTGATCGATTAATTGAATCTTTCCAAGATCGAACACCTAATCCAGACTTTAGAGATTATCCTGAACAATTGAATGAAGCGTATGCTAAACAAAGTTCATCGATCTTTATCAAAGGAAGTCAGGAGTTTGGAACCGTCTCAACGACGGCTTTAATTGTTGATGACCAAGGTGTTGTTCAAATGAAAGAAGTACGATATAACCCAGAAGAGACCATACAAGTAACAACAGAAGAATTCGAGATATCATGAAGAGAGAAACACTGACTAAGTTTGACATATGGTACTAAGCGTGCTATACTTACTAAGTATCATATCGGGGATGTCTTGGTTTCGACAGGTATTGTTCGAACTTATGATGCGTCAGGTAGGCAGCGACTACCTAAAAACGCTACAGTTTAAATTAACTGCAAACAATACAAACAATAATTTCGCTTTAGCAGCCTAAGAACTGCGGGTGAAGATCGCCCTGGCATCACCCATGTGCTCAGGTTCCGGTCTCAAATTCAGTGGGATACGCGCTAACTTTCCGTCTGTAAGTTAACGAAGAGATTACCAGACTCGCGAACTGTGATGCCCGTTTATCGGCTAACAGGGAGCTAACTTTAAATGGATAAACTATTGACGTAGATTCGTAAGTGGCGAGATATTTGGACAGGAGTTCGAATCTCCTCATCTCCATTGTTAAAATATAGCTATGTCCAGTTAATCTGGGCATGACACAACACCAGCGCATAGTGATTTGGCCATTGCTATGATACGCTGGTTTTTTTTTGTATAGGAAAATGATTATTTATGTTATAAATAGGAATTGAGGGTGCTTGGCTAGGGAATTGAACCCCCTCAACTCAATAATAGCTTTACTAAGGTTTCCTAACAGCTTCTAAAGGCTGGTAGGAAGCCTTTTTTAATTCCCGAACTTTGTTTACAATTGCTATAAACCATTACTAACCATTACCATTTCTATTACTACATGAAAAAAATAATGGTTTTAATTCATTAATTTATATTAATTATTTTTTCTAAGATGTTTTTTATAAAAGTCGTTTTTTCTTCAGCATACTTATGCTTATTTTTATTATTTAGGTTTGACAATTTAAATTTCAATTTTTCATAATCAACTCTAGCTTTGGGATTTTCTCTAAGATAGTCTCTAAAGTTTAACTGCTCTAAGAGATACTTATTTCCATGTTGATACATATGAATTTGATGTGTTCTTGGTTCACCTTTAGTAAAATAATACCGATCCGGCAAAATATTGGTTCCATGTGAAGTGTAACCGATAGATTCTAAAGCTGAGACACATTTTTCACTGTCAGTATATTAATTAAGTTCAATTGCAATGTCAATGATTGGTTTTGAACTTAAATGTTCTACTGCTGTACTACCGATATGGTGGATTTCTGCAGTATACACTCCGATTTTATTTTGTATTCTTTCTTTCTCTGATATAAACTCTTTTTCCCATTCACTAGACCATGGAACTAGAAATACTTCACCTCTAGGCAAACCAAGCATATATAAAACTCCTCGTTAATTGATTTTGTTATGTTTAATTCTCCAAAAACTTCGCAAATTTATTAGCTGTGTCTTTCTTCTCTTCTTTTGTAACGTGAGCGTAGATATTCATTGTTGTTTGGATATCTGTGTGTCCTAGACGAGCCTGAACATCTTTAATTGAAGCTCCCATAGAGAAGTGAATACTACAATATTGTATAAAAATTTAGACAGATAGCTGCAATCAATTCAAGTGATGGATCAATATTTTTTTTACGAAAGATTATAATTTTTTGGTTAATTGTTATGTCTGAGTGTTTCTAGCATAAAGTTTTATTCTTCAATTTCAATTTCTCTTAATACGCGTGCCGGAACACCCCCTATAACGACATTGTCTCCAAAGGACTTCGTGACTGTTGCACCAGCCGCGACCACAACGTTATCTCCCAGGGTGACACCGCCAATAATCGTGGCATTTCCGCCAATCTAGCAGTTGTCTCCGATTGTTATTGGACGGCCGAATTCGTAACCTGAATTTCTTTCTGTCGGATTTAGTGGATGTTCAGGTGTTAAAATATGAACAGCAGGCCCCAACATCGCATTCTTGCCGAAACGAATAGGACAGACATCCAAGAAAACACAATTGAAGTTGGCAGAAAAATTTTCACCGACATGGATATTGTACCCATAATCAACTTGGAAGCTCGGTTCAATACCGATTGATTCACCCATCGTTCCTAGTAGCTCTTTTAAAATAGTATATCGTCTTTCGTATGACACTGGTCCGTTAAACTCTTGGGTTAACTGACGCGCTTCAGCTCGTTCTTTCAGCAATTGTGGGTCTTCTGGGGAATACATTTTTCCAGTTAGTATTTTTCTTTTTCAATAGATATTCAATTCCTTCTTTCTCTTTAAATGCTTTAGTACAAAGATTATATAGATAGTCTGGAATGAAGTAAATAATTTTCACATGACTATATAAAGTATAAGTTGAATTGAAATAGAAAAAGTAATCAAGCAGACAGTTCAGCTTCTAAAAGGAAAGCGTCGTTTCCCACTATATAATAGAACCATTTTTGAATGTACAGAGGTATTTTACTATTTAAAGGAATAGTCTTTTCCCACAACTATTTTTATTTCTAGACACCTAGCTATTCATCGATTACATTATTTCTTCAATTTTCCATTCACTATTTTTTAACTAAAGCGTGGTTTTTCTCCGAATTCAGATGTATTGTTTGATGATATTGAAGTAGACGAAACTATTCAGGTGTTAACAGACAATCTACACTTGATACCCAGTGATTGGGAACTTGTAAACTTTAATAAACATACATTTGCGGCGTCCATGCGGACGCGATAATGGACAGAATCGTTCATAATGCGGTTTGGTATGACACGGGTCAACTAAACATGCGCGAACACAAAGCAATCAATTAAAAACTGTAGAAATAGTCGTGCTGAAATTGGCATGGCTATTTTACTGGACTCGATCTGCGTACCAGTGGACTCCAATTGGATATTGAAAGACTCGATAGGACGAATAGGTGGGCCTGAAGGCGCGTAATAATCAATTGAGACCAATAGCAATATCTATGTCGAAACTAATGAATCTTCACAATAAAACTCTTGAGGAAGCTGAAGAGGTTATTTTATTAGCTATAGAATCATTTGAATTAAATAATGGACGATCGATAAATTATCTTATTGCATTACTTGAGGATTGGGAAGAAAAAGAATTGTATAGTGCTGAAGATATCAGAAAATATAGAAGGGATTATAAAAGAGGTTACACTGATGAAATGATAAATGAAATAGAATCAGTGCCTATGATTAATTGGCTTAAGGATTTACAAAAGTAGAAATCAAGAGAAAGGAGTTAAATATGGAAATACAAAGCGTAAATAAAAATTCTATCAAAAAAATAATTTTAAAAATAAAAAAGTCCTCACAAACTGGCATTTGTAAGGACAGAAATAAAACTTTCTAAGAAAATTATAACACACTGAGTAATTTCTATAAAGAGCATGTTCTTTTATAAAAGTTTATGCGCAATTTAGAGCATGCTCTTATATTATTTAATCTCAAAATCTAATTTCAAAATAAGCAAAGGAGTTTTAAAAATGAATAGAAAAAATTTAAATGATTCTAAAAGAAATGAAATATCTCAAAACAGAGAAACAAGTTTAATTCGAATTGACGACGAATTAAAAGACAAAGTTCGTATACAGGCTATGAAAAATAAAGTAACAATGAAAGAATATATTGAGTATTTGATTTTAAGAGATGACAACTCAAATAATAATTTTGAAAACTCTAAAGACTCAAAAAGTGAAGAAGCTGATCAAGATATTGATTCCAAAAAAATAAAAATTGAAATTGAAGGACATATATACATTCGACAATAATCTTAGGTTTTGACAGGCAAGCAACGGGTTTGTACACCAAAGTGTACACCAAACCCCCAAAACAAAGTTTTGGCTTGTCAGGAATTATTCCTGAAACCTTCTTGTCGCTGCGCTCGATTTTTTAAAAAAGGAAAAAAATTAATAAAAGAAAGTGAGAGATTTTGTATGAAAAGAACTGAAAGTATTCAGGTCAGATTGCCCGATGGTGGTAGATTACACTTAAGAGTTTCACCAGAAGAAAAAGAAATGATTCGATCAAAAGCTGAAGCAGAAAGGATGACTATGTCTTCATTAGTTTTAAATACTCTTGATAAAATTGATAATCCGATTTCTGTTAATTTAGATGATTCAGATCTTCGACAGTGGTTAATAGAAGTTAGAAGAATTAATGCGAATGTTAGAGCTCTTTTAAAACAAGTCGGAACTGGTGAACATTTTCCAATTGATAAAAGAGAAGAAATCGAAGGATTACTAGTAGCAAATGAAAAACAAGTCTTAGATGAATATAAAAGAGTAAGAGATTTAGTTTCAAAAATAGAGAGTATGAATAGTGAAGAAGCAGTTGAAATTGCTAGGAGAATAAAAGATGAAAAGCAAGAGAGTATAAATGAAATCGATGAACTGCGCTGAGCATGATAAATAGAACTTTAAAAAAGAATATATATAATGTTAAAATTTAGTACTTTCTGCAATCTAGAAATCTTCAAAAAACTATTCTTCTGTTTGTGGAAAAAAATTGTGATTTTCTATGGTTTTAAAAATATTTTTAAACATAGGAAGTAGATTTTATTGTTATATATGTGTCTGTTTTGCTTTATAACACGATTCAGTGAAATAGATTTTCACAAGAGCCTCAATAGCGAAAGCTATTGGGGCTTTCCCTTTTATACTTTATTGCTTAAAAAATGCTATAATTAAGTTCCTATAATTAAGTTGATTGTATTTCTAAAGAAGGGAGAAAATAAATGATTACTTGGGATCATTTTAACGTGAATAATAACCATAAAACAAGCTCCTTTGAGAGTTTAAGCAGACTGTTGTTCAAAGAAAACTATTGTGTAGAAGGTACTCCTTTGAGATCTAATCCAAATCATAAAGGAATTGAAGTTGACCCAGTTACTGGAAAAGATGGATTAAAAATAAGTTTTCAGGCTAAATACTTTTCAAAAGGAATAGACTATTCTCAAATTAAGAAGAGTTTTCAAACCATTAAAGATAATTACGAGGGTGAACTGGATAGAGTCTACCTTTTTAGCAATGAAGATGTAAGTACTAATAATTCAAGTTATTTAGAGTGCGTTAAGATTTTAAAAGAAGCATCTATAGAGTGTATTGCGATTACCAACATAGAGCTGCTTGAACAAGCTGCGAAATCAAAACATGCTAGTGCATTATTCTTTAATCAACATAAGTTTGATGCTGAATGGTTTCAAAAACAAGTACAATGGAATTTGAATTCGCTATCTTATCGCTATAATAAGAAGTTTAATGCAACAACTGATACAGAAAAATCTGTTAGCTTATTTAGTCAGAGTGAAATGTCGGACGAATTATTGTCTACTCGTGTTTCAAATTATCTCAAGGAAATTAAATTCTATTATAAACCAAGCGGACGAGAATTATTAGATAATATTGCAGAAGATATTCTTAAGTCAGGTAAGATAGAAAATGCAAATGATTATTACAAACTAAATGAATATATTAAGAATAAATATGATGACAAATTTTCACGGCTTGAGATTTCTTTAAATGAGCTAAATGGTAAAATTTATTCTGCTGATTTTAAAAACGAAGAAAGAGATAAGCTGCTTTCTAAAAGGCAGGACTTAGAAAAAGTAAAGAGTTTACTAGATAATTTATTGCTTTCTAAATCTGAAGAAAGACTAATTGATAATCAAATTCTATTGTTGAAAGGAAAAGCAGGGGTTGGTAAATCACATACTTTAGCCATTTCTGCTAATAATTTAATTTATGAAGAAAGACCAACAATTTTATTGCCAGGGTATTCATTCATAAAAAACAACTCTGTTAAAAATCAATTAATTGATTTACTTAATATACCTAATACAGATCTAAATAACTTGTTAGATAGTTTAGATGCTCTTGGAACATTAATAAACAAGCCGGTTGTTATTTTTATTGATGGAATAAATGAAACTAAAGATAATATTATTTGGAAGAACATTATTGAAGATATCTCTCAAATTTTAGACAATTATACTTACCTAAAATTTGCTTTTTCATTTAGAAATGGATTTGAGGAGAAATTAATATCAGATTATACAAATGAATTGATATCAGAAGAAAAAATATCTGTACTAAACCACGAAGGACTTGATAATTTTAATTATGACCAGATAAATATCTTTCTAGATTACTACAATATAACCTTTTCGCCAACGTTATATTTTAATGAACAAATGTTAAACCCTTTATTTTTAACATTATTCTGTGAAAACTTTGAAGGATATGATATGGACATTCAAGAGATATTTAGTAAAACGCTAGAAAAAATTGATCAATCATCTAGAGAAGAAATTGAATTCGATGAAGACTTTAATTTATTAAAAGAATTTCTTGCTCAATTTGTTTCTAAAATGCTGGTAGGAAATGGATGGACTGTTTCTAAAGAAGAAACTTTTTCAATACCGTTTTGGGAAAACAACGGATTAGTATTTAAAAAGCATGATTATATTGGCTCACTTATAAGAAATGGATTAATAAATAAAGTTGAAAATCCTGACGAAACTTATTATACATTTTCTTATAACTTAGTACGAGATTATTTACTTGGAAATGAGATATTCAAAAAGAGCACTAACTTAGATGAACTTGAATATAATATTTTAGATGTACTAATTGATGGTGATAGTCTCAATTATTCTATGATAGATCCCTTATTGTTTACTTCAGAAATGGGATATGAAAGTTATGGAAGAGATATAATTATACCTGTATTAGAGTTTATTTATGAAGAAGATATACATTTAGCTAATGATTTAGCAGAGCGTTTCATAGAATCCTTTACTATTAGAAAAAATATAAATACGAGTGTTGAAATATTAAGGAAGATAGTTAATAACTACGAAGTTTCAATCGATACTTTATATAATATGCTAATAGATAACAGTATTAAGCTAGAAAATTCAACTAATGCACGATTTTTAGATAGTCATCTTTCTCAAATGTCTATGGTTAATCGAGACTCACTATGGACAACTTTTATAAATAGAATTAGTAGTGATTCTAGACTAGGTCAGATTATATTTTCTTTTGAAACTGCGAAAATAAATACACACTCTCTAAAAAATGAGCAAATTAGACTAATGCTTATATTGTTTAGCTGGACTTTGACATCTAGTAATAGAAAGTTAAGAGACCGTTGTTCAAAGGCTATGATTGTAATTCTTAAGGATAATTTTCAATTATGTTTAGACCTGCTAAAAAAGTTTGAAAATACCAACGACCCATATATAGTTCACAGATTATATGGTGTAGTTTTTGGAGTATTAGTGCGCGTGAAGGACAAAAAAACTGAAACTTATAAAGAGTTAGTAAATTACGTATATAAAACTATCTTTCTGGCAGATGAAGTGTACCCAGATATCTTATTAAGGGATTATGCACGATTGATTATAGAGCTATATTTATATGAATATCCCGAAGAGTTGGACTTTTCAAGAGAAAAAATCAGACCGCCTTATAATTCTTCTGATATTCCTGAAATGGAAAGAATGGAGTATGATTCTTTCGGAAAAAATGATTCTTCAATAGATGCAATTATCTCTTCTATGAATACTGAGAATAGTGGCCCAGGAATTTATGGAGATTTTGGAAGATACGTGTTTGATTCAGCACTAAATCAATTTAAAAACTTTGATAATGAAAATGGCTATTATTATGCTATGGATTACATTTTTAATGTTATAGGTTTTGATGGCAGACTATTTCCACACGACATTAATAATTATTATACTGACAGGCATGATACGCGAAAAGTTGAACGAATTGGAAAAAAATATCAATGGATTGCTTTATATAATCTTTTAGCCAAGGTAGCTGATAATTATTTAGTACAAAACGATTACGATATTTCAGAAGATTACAGCGGTCCATGGAATCCATATGTTAGAGATTTTGATCCAACACTAAACAATAGATTTAAACCTGGTAAAAATTTAATTGAATTCAATCCTAAAGACAAGTTATATTCACAAGAATTTTTAGACGATTTTGATCGAGAAGAAACAGATATAATAGATTGGGTAAATAAGACTTCCACACTATTTGATGATATTGAAAATGAAATTAAAATAAAAGATTCTCGAGGAAATAATTGGATAATTTTAAACCACATAAAAGAAATTGAAAAAAATGAAAATATATTACGAAAATACGATGGAAAACGACAAGAAATTTATAACATTATCCAGGCATATTTTGTTAAAGAAGAAGATTATGAAAGTTGTTTGGAAGATATAGACACTAGGAAATTTTATGGAAGAAACTATCCTGAGGGTAGCCGATCATATGAATTTTTTAATAGAGAATATTATTGGAGTTCTGCATTAAAAAATACTGTACTGAAAAACGAGTGGTTTGCTATAGAGATTGAGACAGGAGAGTATTTTGAAGAAGGAGTACGGGATTATAGCTCTTCATATTTTGAAAATCTGCTATTAGGTAAAGAAAATAATGAGGAAATAAAGTATAAGACCATAAAACATCCAGTAAAAGAAATCGGTTATTATGTCTTACCAGGTAGTAATGAGTTTTTATATGAGTCCCAATACGATGGAACACTTGAGGAGAGTTCAATTTCTTTTAAAATACCGAATTCAGAAATTATAAATATTTTAAAGTTAGAGCAAAAAACGATTGATGGATTTTTCTATGTAGAAGATGAGCTAGTGGCATTTGATACAAAATTAATAGATGAAGATTATGGATTGATCATAAAAGAAACTTATCTTCATAAATTCTTAGAAGAGCAGAGATACAGAGTGTTTTGGACCTTAATTGGAGAAAAAAGCTTTAGAAAACCAGATAGAATGCAAACATGGAGTCAGTGGAGTGGTTATGCGTGTATCAATGAGAAATTTGATATTGCTAGTAAAATGAGATTAGAAACTCCTGGTAAGTCAAATAAGTCTAATAACAAAGTTTGAAACCGTATACTACAAATCATTTTATAGTAGTTATCGTAATGACATAACTTATATCCAAAACCCACAATAAGTTTTGTTAATTTTATAGTGATTTATCACTCATAATGACTGGTGCATTAGACAACGATTTACAGATGTTTTAACGGACATTGGTATGTCTATTGCTTTAAACTCTGCTCTAAATGACTGTCACATCAAGATGTAAAGCTAAAAAGCTTTGAAGAAAGACACTGTCTTCTTTAAAGCTTTTTTACATTCTTAAAAATTATTAGATTACTATACGTATCTAAAGTATAATAAAAGTAAGAATTAAATATGACAGAGGTGATTCTGTGAAAGTAAAGAGATTTTACCGTACCCAACGGGAAGTTGCAACTGTAATTAATGAAATAGTTGGTGAATATTGGGTAGATAATCTAACAGATGAAGAGTTAGAAGAAAATATAATTATGATTTATAAAAATAACCAACGTAAAATAATAAAAAATGATGATTTTACTACAATACTTAAGCAACAATGCGGTAAAAATCGTTTAACAATAGTAGCAAATATAATTACTAATTAAAAACAAAGGAGGTGGCTTCTTGAACGAAAATAATAACTTATCACTCTCGAATCTAAGTGATTCAACTATTTTAAGAGAAAATGAATCTCTATTAGGTTTACTGCTTAAGGATCATACCACTGGTAAGAATATAAAATGGGGGACAGATAGCTATATAATTCATGGCTATTCATTCCGAGATGATCAAGAAATTAAAATAGATCTTATTACTGGATGGTATGAAGGTTTTATTCGACCAAGAGTAGATAAAGATATAGATATCCAACTTGAACGGCAGCGTAATAGAGCAGAAGTTTTCACACCCTCATGGGTAATTAAATTACAAGTAGATGCAGCTCTAGAGGATATGGAAAATTTACCGTTGGCTGATTTTATCCAAAAAAAATGGCTTGAAATTACATGTGGAGAGGCTCCATACATGGTAAACCGCTATGATATGGAAACGGGAGAAGTAATATCTTTAAAAGACAGAGCAGGCTTCGTTGATGTTAAATTTAAAAAATTAAATGAAGCAATAAAAATAGAAGAAGAATGGCTGAAGTTAGCCGTTGAAATCTATAAAGCCAGTTATGGTTATGAATATCAAGGAGACTCACTTCTACTAGCTAGAGAAAATTTAATTTTAACATTTATAGATAACTATTTTTATATGTTCGGAGCTTTCCCAAAAGAGAAAATACTATTAGAAATTACTAAAATAATAAGTCTGAATGTATTTCAAATGGACGGCTTAACATATGAAGTGCCACATTCAGATAGTGGGACTGGATATTTTGGTACTCAATTAAGTTTATTTGAAGAGATAGGGACTGAAGAGAACATCACACCTAAACTGGCTAGAATAAAGTTGTGGGGAAAAGACAAGACAATCGAATTCAAATTGATCTCGGAAAGGAATGACACAGAAATGAAATTTGACGTTGTGATAGGTAACCCACCATATCAGAATCATGTAGAAGATGAAAATAAAGAGTTTGCTCCTCCAATTTATCATTTTTTTATAGATGCAGCTCAAAGTATTGCTAATAAAGCTATTTTGATACATCCTGCTAGGTTTTTGTTTAATGCAGGTAGTACGCCAAAATCTTGGAATGAAAAGATTTTAAATAGTCCAAATTTTCAAGTTCTAAAATTTGAACAGAAGAGTAATGAAATTTTTCCAAATACTGATATTAAAGGTGGAGTAGCAATAACATATTATGACTCCCTAAAAAAAATGGTTCCAATTAAAGTATTTACCCCATATGACGAATTGCGAACAATTATGAAAAAAGTTAATTCTGATAGAGAAAACTTATCTAATATAATATATACACAGAATAGATTTGATTTAGTGCAGTTGTACAAGGATTATCCAGAAATCAAAAATAAAATTGGAAGTAATGGCAAAGATAGACGTTTTAGAAATAATATATTTACAAAAATTTTTGTGTTTTCTGAAGAAAGAAAACATGACTCAGATATTCCAGTAATTGGTTTAATTAAAAATAAACGAGTTTGGAGATACATAGCCAAAGAATATGTAGATCAACAACATGAAAATTTAAATAAATATAAAGTGTTAGTTCCAAGTGCGAATGGGACAGGTCTATTAGGAGAGACTTTATCAACTCCCTTAATAGCAGAACCATGTGAAGGTTACACTCAAACTTTTATAGGAATCGGAGCTTTTGATACAAAGACTGAAGCAGAAGCTGCTTTAAAATATATTAAAACCAAATTTGCTCGAGTAATGCTTGGGATTTTGAAAATAACACAACACAATGATAGAGATAAATGGCTAGAAGTTCCTCTTCAGGACTTCACGAGTAATTCTGATATTGACTGGTCAGAATCCATTCCTGTAATTGACCAACAACTTTACAAAAAATATGAGTTGTCTCAAGAAGAAATAAACTTCATAGAAAACAATGTAAAGGAGATGGAATAATATGCAAACACCCTATATTAATACGAAAACACGTATTATTCCAAAAATTTATGCGTATCGAACACCAAGTAACATAGAAAAACAAGGTTGGTTTAAAATTGGTTATACAGAAAGAGACGTAGATAGGCGGATTCGTGAACAAACGCATACGGTCGGTATTACTCCTGAAAAGTTGTGGGACTATGTCGCACGTTTCAATGACGGGTATTATTTCAATGACCATGATTTCCATGCCTACTTGGTTCGTAAAGGTATTCCTAGAGAGAGCGGCACTGAATGGTTTAATTTTGAAAATGATGTAAGTAAATCAAAGCGAATGGTTTCTGCTTTTATGTTAAAAGAAGACATTCATGAGTTAGAAGGTTCTGTAAAATCTGAGAGTTACGTTCTAAGACAAGAACAAGCCAAAGCTGTCGAAATGACTGCTGAATATTTCAAAAGTCGTGAGTCAGAAGAGTTTTTGTGGAATGCTAAACCAAGATTTGGAAAAACTTTAACTACTTACGATTTGATTAAAGAAATGGAATTTTCAAATGTTTTAATATTAACAAATAGACCAGCAGTCGGAAATTCATGGGTGGATGATTACGAAAAATTTATTAAGTATGATAAAGAACATAATTATCACTTTGTAAGTGATAGTCCTGCGATTGCACACAGAGATATTTTAAGTCGGAATGAATACACAGAAAAATTAATAGATTTAGGGGCTTCAAAACAAATTGCATTTGTTAGTTTGCAGGATTTAAAAGGTTCTGCTTACTTTGGAGGGGATTATCCAAAATTACGCTGGATCAGAGACTTAAATTGGGACTTAGTAGTAATTGATGAGGCACATGAGGCTGTTGACACGAATAAAACTGAGTTTGCCTTAGAGAGAATTAAAACGGACTACATATTGCATCTTTCAGGGACCCCTTTTAAACAAATTGCTAGTGATAAATTTGAATCCCATCAAATATTTAACTGGTCTTATATGGATGAGCAGGAAGCGAAAGCGAACTGGGATGAAAGTGAAACTGATGAACATAATCCATATGAAGAATTACCTACTTTAAACATGTATACATATCAAATGTCGAACATGATTGTTAACCGAATTAAACAAGGTGCTGATTTAGAGGAAGAGACGAATGTGGATTATGCTTTTGATCTGAATGAATTTTTTTCTACTGATGATAAGGGCAATTTAATTTATGAAGCAGATGTCTTAAATTGGCTAGATTCTTTAACAAGTAATCAAAAATATCCATTTTCTACTCCAGAATTAAGAAATGAATTAAAGCATACTTTATGGTTGTTGAATAGAGTAGATAGTGCCAAAGCCCTTGCTAATATTTTACGAAATCACCCCGTATTTGAAAACTATGAAGTTGTTTCTGTAGCTGGAGATGGAAAACTTGAACAAATTAATGGAGAAGAAATAGAGGTTGATGAAGAGAATGTTGACGGTCGAAATAGTGCATTAGAACGAGTAAAAAATGCAATAGCTAATAATGACAAAACAATTACTCTCACAGTTGGCCAATTGACAACAGGTGTAACTGTTCCTGAGTGGTCTGGTGTTCTGATGTTAAGCAATGTTAAATCTCCAGCTCTTTATATGCAAGCAGGATTTCGTGCTCAAAATCCTCATAAATGGTCGGATAGAGATGCTGAAGGTAATCCAGTAACTTATCGAAAACAAAATGCTTACATTTTTGACTTTGCACCTGAGAGAACTTTAGATATTATTGATGAATTTGCGAATAATTTAAATAGTGCAACCTCCGGCGGAAGTGGCACAATGGAAGAACGTGAAGATAATATAAAGCGTTTGCTAAATTTCTTTCCAGTTATTGGCGAAGATACTGACGGTCAAATGACTGAATTAGATGCCAAACAAGTTCTTACTTTACCAAAAAGAATTAAATCACGAGAGGTAGTTCGTCGTGGATTCATGAGTAACTTATTATTTAATAATATTGCAGGTATATTCCGATCTAAAAAGGCCTTAGATATTATCAATAAGTTTGAAAAAACAGAGCAGGGTAAATTAACGACAAATAAAGATAAAGTAGATTCGAAAGATGTAGAAGATTTAAACGTAGATGAAGAAGGAAATGCATATGTAGAAGATGAAGTTGTCGAAGAGAAAAGAGACAGACTTTTTGGTGACAAGATTTACGAGAGACAAGAAATCGAGGAGATTGTTCAACCTGCAGATATAGGTCTTACAACCAATATTCAAGTTCGAGAAAAGTTAAGTGATGCTCTAAGCAAAGAATTAGAGCCAAGCTTTGATAAAATGCGTACGGAGTATGGGCTGACTATCAACCAACGGAAGCAAAAAGAGCGTGCTGCTAAAGAAAAGATTGATAGAGCAACGGAAACATTTGAAGCAGAGTTAAAAGCGCGTCAGGCAGATCGTAAAGCCCAATTAGAAGATGACGGTGCATTAGAAGATCCTAAAAAAGTTGAGGAAGAAAACAAAACCTTTAGTGAAGAAACCTATAATGACCTAAAAGCTAAAATAGAGGAAATAGTTTTAGAAACGACTACTGAAATTATAGAAGAACATGAAGTAAATCAAGAAGAGAAGAAAAAGAATACCGTAGAAGATGATATACGATCAAACTTACGTGGGTTTTCTAGAGCCATACCTAGTTTTATCATGGCATATGGGAATGAAGATTTAAATTTAATGAACTTTGATGAGTATGTTAGTGATGAAGTATTTTATGATGTTACAGGTGTTACATTAGAAGAGTTCATTTTCTTACGAGATGGTGGAACGTATGTTGATGATGAAGGTGAAGAACAACAATTTAATGGTAACTTGTTTAACGAAGTAGTATTTAATGAATCTATACTTGAATTTTTACGCAAGAAATCTGAGTTATCAAACTACTTTGAAGAAACCGATGAGAATATTTATGACTATATTCCACCTCAAAATACCAATCAAATTTATACGCCTAAATGGGTTGTTCAAAAGATGGTACAACAATTAGAAGATGAAAATCCAGGTATTTACGATGATTCTTCTAAGACCTTTATTGATTTGTATATGAAGTCAGGTTTATACATCACAGAAGTCGTTAAAAGATTGTATAACAGTGAAGTAATCAAGTCAGAGATTCCTGATGATTATGACCGTCTGAAACATATACTTGAGAACCAAGTGTATGGATTAGCGCCTACAGAGATTATTTATAGAATCGCAACTAGTTTTATCTTTAGTGAATTGACCGAAGGCATTAGTCAAAAGAACTTTGCACAATTAGATGCCTATCCATATGCAGAAGCCGGAACTTTAGAAGAAACATTAGATGAAGTGTTTGAGTGATAGTTTATAACTAACCCCATATCCATTAGTATAGGATATGGGGTTTTCAAAAAGGAGAGCTATTTTAGTAATGAAACCAAAAATTATGGATGAAAAGACAACATACGATCGAGAAGACTTAATTATGAAAGCGGTTTTAAAGTCTTTGGTTGACTTAGGAGGAATTGCAGAACGTAAGGATATCAAGCGTGATATATATGATAATTCTACACTTATTCCTGAAGATTATATTGATTATACTAGTAAGTCAAAACAAACTGGGAATGAGTATAAACCATTTAATTATCAATTTAGTTTTGCAATTAAACATCTAATGTTAGCTGGATTTGTAAAGTATCCAAATAGAGGTGAAGTTGAACTAACAGAAAAAGGTCGAAAGGTTAACTTGGAAAATTTTGATCCTCTTAAAGAAGTACGTGTCATTTCAGAACCAGCAATGAAAGAAGAGTCAGAGAAAAGAAAAACTAAGAAGCAAATAACTGAAACTGTGGAAATAGAACCTGAAGAGGAAGTAATAGATTCAGAAGGAATAGAAGAGGTCTGGAGAGCTCAACTTAATGAAGCACTCAAAAAGATGTCTCCTGATAAATTTGAAATGTTTGCTAGAGGTTTGATGAATCGAATGGGGATAGAATTAGATAAATCAATCGGAATACAAGCTACAGCAGACGGTGGGCTTGATGGATTTGGGTACATAACAGCAGATGACTTTAGAACCACTCGAGTTGCACTTCAAGCAAAACGCTGGGAAGGTAAGGTAAGCTCTCCAGAAATCGATAAGTTTCGTGGAGCAATGGATAAGTATAATGCAGAATATGGCATTTTCATAACGACTTCCGACTATACAAGATCTGCAATTGAAGCATCAAGAATTGGAACACGAGTTATTACTTTAATTAATGGTGATGATATATGTGACTTGGTAGCTAAGTATGAGTTTTATGTAACTCCTGTAACTACTTATGAGTTGAATGATTTTTATTTTGAGGAAGAGTAAATATAGACTGTTGTATAACTTATTAATGAACTGTTAATTTATAAAACTATAAAGTGTATATTAAGGAGACATATAGTTAAAAAAATGATTTTCATATACATACTATTCCTAGTGAAAAAGACTATAAATTTGAATTCTCATTAGAGTGGTTAAAAGATTATGTAACTAAGACAAATTTAGACGCCATTACAATTACTAATCATGATTTATTTGATATGGATAATTTCTTGGAAATAAAGAAGTCGTTAGAAAAATTAAATTGTGAAGTTTATCCAGGAATAGAGTTAAGTTTAGAAGAAGGACATGTAAATATTGTATTTGATCCTTATGATGCAGAGAACTTATCAACATTTCCCTCATGGATTGAGCGCAATAAAACTGATTCAAAGTCTAATATTACTACAGACATGAACATTAATAATATGAAAAATTGGGAGAATGGTATTTATATTTTGAATTGGGAAAAAGTAATTCGTTAAATGTGCCTCAAAAACTTGAAAATGTAACTGCAGTTGGGGGTATATCTAATCAGTCAAAATTTCAGTCTGTATATTTAAAAGATGATGTACTAACTCCTGTCTTATTTAGTGATGCGCATGCTACTAAAAAAGATCCTGAAGCTAAGAGAAATGACATTCAT
Source organism: Aerococcaceae bacterium DSM 111021 (assembly GCA_020112395.1). NCBI lineage: Bacteria > Bacillati > Bacillota > Bacilli > Lactobacillales > Aerococcaceae > Aerococcaceae bacterium DSM 111021. The sequence goes on from JACCEK010000003.1 coordinate 156,291, forward strand.
AGGCTTAAATATAATAATACTTTTTTACAAATGTTGATGATTTTAGTTTAATAATTAACCCTGTAGGAAAAGAAATAATTGAGCAACTTACTGCAAAAATTGAAGAGTTTCATACAAATATGCCAGATATTAAAAAAGAAATATACAGTAAATTTCCTAAATTTGATTATTAAATCTAACTTAATTTAATTAAAGTACTTTTCAAAAATATAGTTGTATGCTAGAAAATTAAGTGCAAATCAGTACCATGCAACTATAAAAATTGACACTAAAGGGTCATTTTTTGTAAGGGAGATAATATGAGTGTAAATGAATCAGGACTAAATAGAACTAAAAAAAATGATGTGCAGTTGCAGACAAAACTTATAAACTTAAGAAGAAAAAGAGATGCTGCTGTTAAAAAAATTAACAAAATTAGTAAAAAAAATAAAAATACTTCAGCAGAGATTAAAAAATTAAAGCGATATAGTAATGGTTTAATTACAATAGAAAGTAACATAACAAAATTATTACAAGAGATACAGAAAAATTCTGAAAAAATGGAAGAGTATAGAAAGAAAGTATCTAAAGAACAAGGCAATCGGTTAGCAGATTTGACGAAATTAATGAAAGGCAATGAGGGAATTAACGAAGGATATATAAACAATCAAATAGAGCTTCAAGTTAAGTTAGATGAACTAGCATCTGACATTAAAGAATCAGTTAACCGCAAAGAAATAATAGAATATGATGTATTTCTTTCACATTCAAGTTTAGATAAAGAAGAATATGTCGCAGAATTATCTGACAAGTTAGAAGAAAAAGGTCTTTCTGTTTTTGAAGATATTAAAGTTTTTAAAAATGGTCAAAGTCAAACAGACATGATGAACTTTGGAATATTAAATTCAAGATTTGTAGTAGTTTTCTTATCAGTAAACTTTATTGAAAGTGGTTGGTCTGATTACGAATTTAAAAGTTTTTTAAACCGAGAAATAAATGAGAAAGAAATTATTATTTTACCAATATGGCATAATGTAACAGTTGAAGAAGTAAAGAATTATAATCCGTATCTAGTAGATAAATATGCCCTAAATACATCAAAATATTCTTTGGATCAAGTTGTAGACAGTATATATCAAGTGATTCAAGATTCAAAAGAAAGTTAAAGTCTGAATGAAAGTGGTATACATGTTGATTTATACCACTAGTGAGCGGAAAGGTTATGGTAAGAAAAAATATTATTAGAATGAAGACAAGGGTGTATTGGAATCTGGGAAGTAGATGGTTCTGACATGCTAATTTGGTTAAAACAATATTTATAATATCTAACTATTCAGATGATAGATGAATGCTAGTTTTAAGGATCACACTAATTTAGTGTCTGTGCTTGTCTTATTTAATAACTTCGTAGTATAAAATATACTTCAAATAGAGTAGAAATTTTAAGGTGTAGTTAAGGTTTTTTCTTCACAAATCATAGGCGTATGCATGAAATTCTAGTACAAACCATTACTATATGGCCATAAACACTGATGAAAAAGGGTAGGTCAGAACTTTAAAATATTATACTGCCAGTTTTTTAATTCCTTTTAACAAGTATTTCCATCATTGATATAGTACACAAGTAAAGAATACATACAAAAAAGGAGTCGCCATTAACTTGGCAACTCCTTTTTATCGAGTTTATTAATTAAACACTCCAAAGATATCTCGCATGAAGTTAGTCACCGCGTTGTCGCGATTATTCTCTACAGGTGCAGCATCTTCAGCAGAAGCGTCTTGACCTTCTGTTGTTTCTTCAGTGGTCTCTTCAATACTTGGGTTATTTCTCAAGTTATTAGGTAAATTTAATTCATACATCTCTGGATAATCTAACAATCCATCAAGTAGAATTTCAATCTCCCAATATGAACTCATGCCTTCACCAAACGTTCCCATAGCTACAGCAATGAAGTTACGATCATTTTGATTACCAGTTGCAACAAAGTTCAATCCAGCAGCATCAGTGAAACCAGACTTCAAGCCAGTAATACCAGAACGACCATAAGTGCCACCTTCAAGTAATTGGTTTGGATTGAATAAAATTTGTTCCTCGTCTGTACCTTCCATATAGGTATATTCACGGGTTGATGTAATATCTAAGATTTGTGGATATTCTTCAATCGTATGTTGGGCCACTAAGGCCATATCTGCTGCGGACATCGTATTCTCGCTCATCTCATTCGAACCAGGCATCCACCATGATTCTGGCACTTCGATGTTTGGAGCACCTGAAGTTGAGTACATCTGAGCGTTTGTAATTCCCCACTCAGTAAGTTGATCTTGCATTGCTTGGACTGCAGCTTGTTCGCTACCGTAAATCTCCCACATTAATGCAGAAGTAGCATCATTAGCAGATTGTAACATCACGGCATACATTAAGTCTTCGACTGGGTATGTCATATCTTCTACTAACCATACGTTTGATAATTCAACGTTTGATGAGATATCGCGGACGATTTCTGTAGGAATCTCAATCTCTTGATCTAAAGATAAAGTACCTTCATCAAGTGCTTTATACACTAGATACATCGACAATACTTTTGTCATTGAAGCAATCGGATACGGAACGTTTCCTTCTTGATGCGCAAGAATTTTATTCGTCTCTTGATCGATGACAACATATGAACGAGCGTCTAAGTTGCTATCGTACCATTCTTGTAATTCAGTAGGGTACTCTTCGGGCATATCAATCGATTCTGAAGGTTCTAACAAGACATTTTCAGAATTGAAAATAGGTGTTTTACTTACAGCTTCAGCTGTAGTTGGATATAGATTGGCAAAGCAAGTGCTCGTTAAAATGAGCACTGTGAGCCACTTTATTGTTCTTTTATTGAACAAATTGATGACCTCCTCAAATTTAATACCAATTTATTATAGCGAACTATTCCGACAATTCAAAGAGGACATTGTCAAATAATTTGTTTTACATGGATTTTCACAGAAAATTCAAACTTTGTTTATGTTTTCATAAAATAAGTATTATTAAAAAGTATAAAAGTAGACTATAATGTATCTAATCACACAGAAGGGGGATGGGAAATGAAATCGGCTTGGAAAAATTATATTCGACCTAATTTGTTTTATATAGTTTCTATTGCCATATTACTACCTATTTATCTCCATGCAGTTGTATTACTAATTGCGATTATCTACTTAATATGGCAGAAGCGTAGTTTAGTTATGCATACGTTTATTAAAAACAAGTGGTTGAGTATATTTATTATATATGTCCTCATCGTTTCATTAATAAATCAAAATTATACGGGTGTATTGATTACTTTAGTTTTTTTCTTATTTGCGATTTATTTCAGCAGTTATTTACAGTGGATCACAATAGAAAGATATCTAAAGACATTGAACATCTTCGTACTAGGAAGTATCCCAGTAGCTATCTATGCTTTAATTGTTTATTTGGCTTATGTTTTTCGTGAAGGGTATACAATCTTGTATGTCTTTCAATACGCTAATGTTCAAACACGAGCTGAATCAACTTTCTTTAATCCTAATTATTACGGACTGTTTTGTATTTTTGCGATCAATATAGCAATGTATCTTCTATTAAAAAGCGATTATGCAAAACGATTTAAGAATTATTATTATGCATCTATTGCATTAAACCTAATATGTATATTGTTAACTGCTTCACGCATGGTCTTACCAACAGTTGCAGTCGCCATAGTCTGGTTTATCTTTTGGACTAAGCGGTCATATGTTTGGTATATGTTAGGAGTGACAGCTATTGGTGGTATTGCTTTAATTGTCAATCCGGATTTGATACCCCGATTTAGTTCAATTGCTTATGCATTTGAAGATCGCTTTGCGCTTTGGGAGGTAGGCTGGCAAATATTCTTAAGTAATCCATTGTTTGGTCGTGGGGCCATGAGTTATATGAATCTATATTATTTATATACGGACAAAGCTGATATGCATGCACATCAATTAGGCGTAAATACGTTAGCGGATTACGGTATTTTAGGAGTAATTATCCTGATGTTAATGTTGAAAGACTACACCAAATCAATCATTAGGTTATCTAAAGAGCTAACTTATCGTAAGGAGTTTGCTTTAATATCGACAATGATTGTCACTGTTATAGTTCATGGAATGATGGATGTATCAATATTATGGACACAAACAGGGTACATATTCTTAGCAGTTATTTTACCAATACAACAACTAACTGAGAAAAGAATGAAATAAATTAAAAAAAGCATTGCACTCCGAATTTCTATGTGGTACTATGTATTAGTTGAGAAAACAAGTAGAAACAAGCCGTTTCTCGCCAAAGTGAATTTGGCAAATACATAGTCTGCCACTGGGAGTGGTGTGTCTATAATTAACGGCGAGTTTATATTTATTTTATAAACTTGCTTTTTTTGTTGTTACTTGTCTCTCAAAATCACATGGAGGTGGAGATCATAAAAGAATTACCTATCAATGATGGCATTCGCGCACGTGAGTTACGTGTTATAGGAGATAAAGGCGATCAAATCGGTGTTAAATCTCTTGAGGATGCTCTAACAATTGCCGCGTCGTTTGAGTTAGATCTAGTGCTTGTGTCTCCAAACGCAAACCCGCCAGTCGCTCGAATCATGGATTACGGTAAGTATCGTTATGAGCAACAGAAGCAAGAGAAAGAGCAACGTAAGAGTCAAAAAACCGTAAGCTTAAAAGAAATTCGTTTAAGCCCAGGGATTGAAGACCATGACTATCAAACAAAATTACGTCAAGCTATTAAATTCCTTGAAAAAGGTGACAAAGTTAAAGTTTCAATTCGCTTCCGTGGTCGTGCAATTACGCATAAAGACCTAGGACGTGACGTTATCATGGATTTTCTAGATGACGCAAATGAAGTTTCAACTATTGAAACAAGACCTAAAATGGATGGTCGTAGCATGTTCGCAATTCTTGCTCCAATCAGTAGCGAAGAATAATACATTATTTTTAAATAATAGGAGGATTTATCATGCCAAAACAAAAAACACATCGTGGATTAGCAAAGCGTGTTAAAAAGACAGGATCAGGAAAATTAAAACGCTCTAGAGCCTTTACTTCTCACCGTTTCCACGGGAAAACTAAGAAACAACGTCGTCAATTACGTAAAGCTGAGTTAGTCTCAAGTGGAGACTACAAACGCATCAAACAACAAATTTCACAACTATAATATCAACGAACTAAAAGGAGGAATTCACAATGGCACGTGTTAAAGGTGGATACGTTACTCGTCAACGTCGTAAACGTACAATTAAATTAGCAAAAGGTTATTACGGAGCAAAGAGTATTTCATTCAAGATGGCTAAACAGCAGGTAATGAAATCATATACTTATGCTTACCGTGACCGTCGTCAAGTAAAACGCAATTTCCGTCGTTTATGGATTACGCGTATTAACGCAGCAGCTCGTATGAACGGACTTAGCTATAGCGTTTTAATGAATGGTCTTAAAAAAGCAGGTATCGAAATGAACCGTAAAATGTTAGCTGATTTAGCAGTTAACGATGAAGCAGCTTTCACAGCTTTAGTAGAACAAGCAAAAGCAGCTTTAGCTTAATCTAAGTTTTGAGTCTCAGTAATGAGACTCCTTTTTTATTGCAAAAAATACCTAAAAATTGAAATTTTGAATCGTTATTTGTTGCCAATATAAAGAGAGATGGTTAAGATATAAATTAGATAAAGGAGGAATCATATGAATTATATTTGGCGTTATATTAAAAAGTATCCGGGACTTCTTACATTAGATGTATTCGGAAGCCTTTTTTTTGTACTTGTTAACTTGGGTTTACCTACTGTGCTTTCAATTATGATTGACGATGCTATTATTCCAGGGAATCAAAGTTTATTATTCACTCTAGCAATGGTTATGTTAGGGGTTATTATTTTGGGTGCACTCGGACGAATTATATTGTCCTACGCCTCAAGTAAATTAACGAATGTCATGATACGTGATATGCGTAATGATATCTTCGATTATACTCAAAAGTTTTCGCATCAAGAGTTTGAGTCAATAGGTGTACCGTCTCTAGTGACGCGTGTGACTAACGACGCATTCGTCTTAATGCAGTTCGCTGAGATGGCGCTTCGATTAGGTGTCAATACACCGTTGATGTTCTTTGGAAGTATTGTCATGATCATTATTACAAGTCCATCATTGGCTTGGATTGTGGCGGCTTCAATGCCATTCTTATTATTTGCAATCTATGTGATTGCGAAGAAATCAAGACCTTTATCTGAAGGACAACAAACGTCTTTAGATAAAATTAATCAGTATGCGAGAGAAAATTTAACCGGTTTACGCGTGATTCGTTCTTTTGCTCGTGAAGAATATCAAGAAGAACGATTCAATAAAGAAAGTAATCATTATAAGAATATCGCAACCCGCTTATTCAAATTAATGGCTACTGCCAATCCAATCTTCATGCATATCTTGGTTTGGATGATTGTTCTTATTATGGGACTATCATTACAACCTTTATCAGTTGGAGAATTACAAATTGGTAACCTAGTTGCCTTCGTTGAATATGCTTTTCACGCTTTATTCTCAGTCATGATGTTCTCACAACTATTCATTATGTATCCAAGAATGAACGTTTCTGCGAATCGTATACAAGAGATTATGAACACAGAAATTTCTATCAATGTGAATGAAGATGGTGTAACACAAACTGAAACGCATGGTTACTTAACCTTTGATAATGTAACGTTTGCTTATCCAGGGGAAACTGAGAACCCAGTGCTACATAATATTAGCTTTGAAGCTAAGCCGGGCGAAATGGTTGCCTTCATCGGAAGTACCGGGAGTGGTAAATCGACCTTGGTTCAATTGATTCCTCGTTTCTTTGATGTAACCTTAGGTCGAATTATTCTTGATGGTGTAGATGTTCGTGATTATAACTTGAAGGCTTTACGTCAGAAGATTGGCTTTATCCCTCAAAAGGCGCTGTTATTTACCGGAACGATTGGTGAGAACTTGCGTTATGGGAAGTATAATGCAACTGACAAAGAGTTAGAGCGTGCAAGTGATGTGGCTCAAGCAAGTGATTTTATCCATAAGACACAAGAACGTTACCACTCATTCTTAGCTGAAGGTGGAACCAACTTATCAGGTGGACAAAAGCAACGTCTATCAATTGCACGTGCGGTTGTTAAACGACCAGATGTGTATATCTTTGATGATAGTTTCTCTGCACTCGATTATAAGACCGATGCTGAATTACGTCGACGCTTGAAAGAAGTGACAACGAAATCAACGGTCTTAGTTGTTGCTCAACGTGTCAGTTCAATTATGAACGCAGATCAAATCATCGTTTTAAACGAAGGCGAGATTATTGGACGTGGGACGCATGAGGAATTGATGGTAGAGAACGAAATTTACCGTGATATTGCGAATTCACAAATGAAAAATCAAACAATAGAAGAGTAAAGGAGTGAGCTAGATGAAAGAAATAAAAACTTTTGGAAATTTATGGAAATATTTAAAAAACTATAACAAACAACTAATCCTAGCCCTCATCCTCTTAATCATTAACGTGTTAATGACTGTAATTGAGCCTTTTATATTAGGATTAGCGATCACAGAAATTACTCAAAACGTGGTTGATATTGCTCGTGGTGTTGAAGGAGCTGGAATCAATTATGAATATATTATGACGATTCTTATTGTGTATGTGATTCGTGGTTTCATTGTCCAAGGAACGAATTATGGATCAAACGTCTTTATTACAATTGCTGTTCAGAATACGACTCGTGATTTACGTGATGATATTATTCGTAAGATTCACCGTCTGCCAGTGGCTTACTTTGACCGTAACCAATTTGGAGATATCTTAGGACGTATTACAAGTGACGTTGAGACGGTTTCAAACTCACTTCAACAAGGAATTATCCAAGTTACAACGGCATTCTTTTCAATTATATTCGTTACGATTATGATGCTTACATTGAATTGGCAATTAGCTCTCGTTGTATTTATGAGTATGCCGGTATCATATCTTGTTGCTCAAAGTGTTGTAAAAATTTCACAAAAACACTTCAAAAATCAAGCGGATGTCTTAGGTAAGATGAACGGATTTGTTCAAGAGAACTTTACTGGGTTCAACATTATTCGTTTATATGGACGTGAAGATAGTTCAGTCGCTGAATTCCGTTCGATTACAGAAGATTTAGCAGATATTGGATTTAAAGCAAGCTTCTTATCAAGTTTAATGATGCCTTTAGTATCGGTAGTATCTCACTTAGCTTACTTAATCGTAGCTGTGGTCGGTGGTATGTTTGCGATAGCTGGACGATTAACTGTTGGTAACTTACAAGCCTTTACTCAATATGTATGGCAGATTAACCAACCAATCCAAATGGTGACACAAATTACTGGCCTGCTGCAAGCAGCGGTTGCTGCTACACAACGTATTTGGGAAGTATTAGATCAAGAGGAAGAATTGAATGAAGTAACGGAAGAACTCCCTTCACCTGTCACAGGACAAGTTACTTTCGATGATGTATCTTTCCAATACACACCAACTAAACCATTAATTAGAGATTTCTCTGTTAAAGTGAAACCGGGTGAAACGATTGCGATAGTTGGTCCAACGGGTGCAGGTAAGACAACGATGATTAACTTACTGATGCGCTTTTATGATGTGGATAAAGGCTCAATCAGACTTGATGGTATGGATAACCGAGCGGTTTCAAGACAAAAATATCGTGAACAGTTCGGGATGGTATTACAAGATGCTTGGTTGTTCGAAGGAACAATTAAAGAAAACTTACGTTTCGGTAATCTAGGTGCGACAGATGAACAGATTGTTGAAGCTGCCAAAGCTGCTAACGTGGATCACTTTATCCGTACGTTACCGGGTGGTTATGACAGTAGAATGAATCAAGAGTCTAATAATATTTCTCTAGGTCAAAAACAATTGTTAACGATCGCTCGTGCTTTGCTATCAGATCCTAAAATTCTTATTCTGGACGAAGCAACAAGTTCTGTTGATACACGTCTAGAGCAATTAATTCAAAAAGCGATGGAACGATTAATGGAAGGGCGAACAAGTTTCGTTATTGCCCATCGTCTATCAACCATTCAAGATGCAGACCGTATCTTAGTTATGAAAGACGGCCAAATTATTGAGCATGGTAATCATGAACAATTGTTAGAACAAAAAGGCTTCTACTTTGACTTATACCAAAGTCAATTTAATGCTTAATCTATGAAGATTGAATGTAACCTTTCATTTAATGCTAATTTCGTTTACAATATTAGCAATAGTTCATGGAAAGTGACATTGAATACTGTAAACACACAGTCACTCATCAGTGCAATCTGAGGTACTGTGTGTTTTTATTTTGGAGGAATATGAATGCGTATTGGATATCAAGGTGTTGCCGGTTCTTATAGCGAGGCAACTTTACAAGATTATATAAAGACATTAGGTGAGACCACTTGGGAATCGGTTCCTGTACCTTACGGGAATTTTAAAGCGGTTGTGAATGATCTATTAGATGATAAGTTGGACTTAATTGTCGTTCCGGTCGAAAATTCGACCACCGGAATTATCGCACGCGTTACTGATTTATTGCGTTATAAGCCTTTGATGGTGATTGCAGAGGCTTACCAACCGGTTCGCCATACTTTATGGGGAGTGGAAGGTAGTCGCTTAGAAGACATCCAGGCGGTTTATTCACATCCGGAAGCCTTATCGCAGTGTCAGGTATTCTTTAATTCGTATCCGCTGATTGAAAGCAAGGTATACGAAGATACAGCTAAAGCTGCTTCCTATATTCAGGCATTGAATCGACCTGATATTGCTGCAATCGCAAGCCCACGAGCAGGGGAGTTACATCATTTAGTTCCACTGATGGAGAATGTGCAAGACGAGTCGACGAATACGACACGCTTTTATGTCATAGAAAAGATTCAAGAAAAGGAATATACTGGATCTTGCTTGAGTCTGTATGTTGAGACACGCCACGAATCGGGCGCGTTATCTAAGTTACTTCAAGTGTTTGATATTTTTAATTGTAATTTACAAAACTTGAACGCAAGACCGATTGAGAATCAGCCATTTACGTATGGTTTCTTTATTGAAGTATCCATAAAAGATATGACAACACCTTTGAATATTTTGATTCAAACGTTAGACCAAGTGTCAGAGTATCTTCAAATATTGGGGCAGTTTAATCAAGTTTCAAAAAGTATCTATCTAGAAGTTTAGTCATGCGGTTGGTTAAGGAAGGGGATAAATATGCAAAAGATTGCGATTGTTGGTTTAGGTGTCATCGGAGGTTCCTTTGCGAAAGCGTTTAAAGCTTCGGACAGTTCGAATTATTATGTGATGGGGATTGATAAAAACCAAGTGACACTCGACCAAGCGATGGAAGCTGGTGTGATTGCTGAAGGTGAAGTTGAGAATGAAACGATTCTACAACGTGCCGACATCGTCATTATTGCCCTATATCCTGAAAATATCAAAGAATTTATTATTAAAAATCAAGATGCATTCAAAGAGGGTGCCATCCTCACTGAAACGACAGGGATTAAACAATACGTGATTGACAGTATCGTGCCAGTTTTACCTAAGCAAGTTGACTTTATCTTTGGTCACCCGATGGCCGGGCGGGAGTCTCAAGGGTTTGAATACTCAGATCATACCGCCTTTATTGGAGCGAATTACGTATTAACACCCTTAGCTTCGAATCAGCCAGAAAATATGGAAATATTTAAAGCCCTTCTCAAGAAAATTGGCTTTCAAAGATTAACCCAAGTGACGCCAATTGTTCATGATGAATTAATCGCTTATACGAGTCAATTATGCCACTGTATCGCGGCGGCTTTAATTAATAGTGATCAACCTGAACGCAACACCGTTCAATTCATAGGTGACAGTTATCGTGATCTAACTCGGATAGCGAAGTTAAATGAGAATTTATGGTCAGAGTTAATGTTGAATAATAAGGATGTTCTCATCAAAGTGATTAGTGATTTTGAATCAGAAATGATAAAAATTAAAGAAGCGCTATTAACAAATAATAAACACGAATTAGAAGAATCGTTTATTGAAGCGACTCGTCGCCGTGTAGAACTTGAAAAAAATGACCTAATGAATTAATTTTAAACAAAAGTATTAAATTCCTTGCAATTAGAATTCATCTAAGTTATATTATAACCACATTAAAAATAAATGATAAAAGAGGTTATCTTATGTTTACCCATTTCAACAATATTATTATTGTCATTCAAAGCTCGGACTTGTTAAATTGATTTTTTAATCAGTTTAAAAAGTCCTATTCGTTTTGAATGAATGGGAACAGATAACAAACTCCCATTCTAGTTTACTAGAATGGGAGTTTTTTTATTATTATAAGGAGTGGTAAAACGATGAGTGACATTGAAAGCAACGTTCATATTTATCAAACTACACAGAAAATAATAGGAGGCTTCATCCATGAATTTATTTAAAAAGTTTAATAGCGCGTTTACAAGTAACCTGTCAATGTTCGTAGCATTAACGGCTTTATTAGCCTTAGTGTTCCCAAGTTTTTTCACACCTTTAAGTGGCTATGTGAGTTTATTACTTCAAGTCGTTATGTTCACAATGGGCTTAACAATGAAAGCATCTGACTTTGCTCATGTTCTTAAAAACCCAACTAGCGTGTTTATGGTTTCTGCCATCCAATACTTATTTATGCCACTGAGCGCTTTTGCGATTGCAAAATTATTCGGGCTATCAGGAGATATTGCTTTAGGTTTAATCATTGTTGGATCAGTTCCTGGAGGGACAGCATCGAACATTATGGCTTTACTGGCAAATGGTAATGTGCCACTTTCAGTCAGTGCGACAACAGTATCTACATTATTATCACCATTTGTTACACCATTACTTATCGCCACTTATGGAGGAGCCTTTATTGAAATAGCTTTTTGGCCAATGTTCTTATCTATTACACAAATCGTATTAGTACCCATTGTTTTAGGTTTAGTTGTGTCACATTTCTTAGGTGACAAATCAGAAAAAATCAAAACGGCGATGCCATCCTTTTCATCAATTGCGGTACTTTTAGTTCTTGCTGGAACAGTATCAGTCAACCGTGAGAATTTATTAAACGGTGGTTTAACAGTTGTTCTAGCCGTATTAGTACATCACTTATTAGCTTATGTAATTGTTTACTTTATCTATGGTTTATTCAATGCTTCAAAGGAAACAAAACGTACGTGTGCCATAGAGGTAGCAGCGCAAAATACAGGTTTATCAGCTAGTCTTGGTTTAGCGCATTTTTCTCCTGAAGCCGCATTAGCAGGAGCTGCAGGAACAATTGTTCATACTTTACTTGGCATGATGTTTGGTAGTTTATGCGCGAAAAAAGATTTAAAAGAAGCTGAACAAGGAAGATATTCAGTCAATGTTAGGCATTCTAAAGCGAAAGTTTTACAAAAATCCCATTAAACTAAAGTTGATATAGAAAAAACACCTTGATTTAGTTTTCGACTAAATCAAGGTGTTTTATTGTTTATTCATTATAGTAAGCGAAGTGATGGGACATTCGTGTTTACAGCTTGTTGTTCATTGCCGTCACATATTAATGCATCGATTTCATCTAAGATAGACTCAAGAGTAATCTGCTGATTATCAATCAATCTTGCTTCGCCTGAGACATATTCATATATGACTAAAGAAGGAGATGAGTGGACAGACATATCAATAGCAGTTTTTTGGTCTTTTAAGAATAATTGCTTCACAAAATCCGACTGCATATCTTGTTTGAATATCTCAACATCTAGGCCAACTTCTTTGGCAAGTTGAACTGCAAAGTCTGAATTGAACTTAGAAACATCACCATCAATACTTTCTTGTAATCTCATTAAGTAATAACGACCTAAACGCTTGCCTTGCATACAAGCTGCTTTGTAAGCTAACGACGCACGATATACGGCTTGAAAGATATAATTTCTCTCTTTTAAACTCGTATCGGATATACCTAATTGTCGCATAAAGTTTTCAACTAAATGTTGATTATGAAAAGGTAGGATGTGCAAATCTATATTTGACGCTACTAAATCAATTAACTTTAATACTTCTTGCTCACAAGTGTAACAGGTATGTCCTAATGGATTAACAAATAAAAAGAATTCAAACACATTAGAAACGCCATTATGTCTATATTCGATCTGATATTGACTCATTTAGATAGTTCTCCTCCTTTCTTATATTTGGTATACTTAATATTAACAAAAATCAAAAACTTATGCGAATAATAGGCTTGTTCACTTATTCATTTGTAAGGTAGCGGTGGGCACGGGCTAACTTGGTTTCTGATTGCTTGTAAGTTATATTAAAATGTGATAATAAAGTACTAAATTGCTCTAAAGCTTCATCAATATTATCGGATTCCAGCTCTAGTTCATAATCGACTGCTTGATTATATTGAGTAAAATCAAGGGCATATAAACCGTATTCAACCTCAATATTATAGCGATGTGTCGTAAGACTCATTGTTCTTTCAATTCCATTCCAAGGAATGTCACGAGAGTCGATAAAGTTTTGGATATCATGTGTTTGAATATCACTTTTACTTAATGAGTGAGGGACCTCAATCGCTGAATTTTGATTGAATTGAGTCAACTCAATTGATTCGAGTTCATTGACTCTTTGTTTTATTGTCCATTCACTTTGACCGTCTTCAAATACTCTTAACCTTAGTGACGCATTATTTTGCTTGAAAAGTTCATCTGCTGTATCATAATAGTAATTGGATTGAATGATTTTTGGTTGATGCTCTAAGTTAAAGTAGGCAAAAAGACTATCATAGTCTGCTTTATTGATAATTGTTTTTAGTTCACGTTCAATTGAAGATACCATGTATATATCCTTTCTTATCAAAATTATGTACAATATAATATATACAAATAATAAAAAAACTGTACTTAATTTACAGTCCGTTCACTATCCTATAATAATTAGTGAATATATGCAAATAAATATACTTATAACAAAGTGAGAAAGTCGGTGACTTGATTGATAGAAGATAATTTTATCGAGAACTGGGACTTATTTCTAGCTCCTTATGAACAAGCTGTAGAAGAATTAAAATTAAAACTAAAGAATATTAGAAAAGAATATAGAACATTACATCGACATACGCCTATTGAATTCGTGACGGGGCGTGTTAAGACACGTGAGAGTATCTTGGAAAAGATGGAAATGCGACATATCGAACCAGAAGACATGCTAATTGGGGTTCAAGATATAGCTGGTATACGCATCATGTGTCAATTCGTTGATGATATATATGAAGTAGCTGAATTAATTAAAGAACGGACTGATTTTAAAGTTCTATTAATACGTGATTATATTCATCATCATAAACCAAGTGGCTACCGATCGTATCATATGGTGGTTGAATACCCTGTTCAACGGGCAAAAAATGTTGAAACCGTGATTGTTGAAGTTCAAATTAGAACATTAGCTATGAACTTCTGGGCTACTATAGAACATTCACTCAATTACAAGTATCAAGGAGAATATCCTAATCATATCCTTGAACGCTTAGAGAGAGCATCAGAAGCGGCATTTATGCTAGATCAAGAAATGTCAGAAATTCGAGAAGAAATCCGTGAAGCAACACAATTCTTCGAAGAGCGTTATGACGATGCTAAGAAAAAAACTCAAAATGGAAATCATGAGGTAAATAGATGAAACCAACTGTACTCATATATTCAAATACAAAACCTCAATCAAAATCAATAAAAAGTGAGTTAACTAAAAAGCTAAATGAACATCAAATACAAATTGTTGATGAAAGGGAGCAACCCGATTTTATTATTTCAATCGGTGGAGATGGGACGTTTCTATCTGCTTTCCATCATTTCAAACATTATATTGAACATTCTAAATTCGTTGGGATTCATACAGGCCATTTGGGGTTCTATACAGATTGGTTGAGTGATGAAGTGGATGAGGTCATCAATGGGTTATTAAATACTTCAGAGAAATCTGTTTCTTACCCATTACTTGACGTAGAAATCTATTTAGAAGATGGGCGATGCAAGAAAATGCTAGCTTTGAACGAGTTCTCAATTCGTTCGACGATGGGAACAATGGTTAGTGACGTCTATATTAAAGACCATTTCTTTGAAACATTTCGTGGTGATGGTATTAGTATTTCGACACCGACCGGATCAACTGGGTTGAATAAATCACTTGGAGGTGCGGTCATTCATCCAAGACTTGATGCTATTCAGATGGCTGAAATGGCGTCGATTAACAATCGAGTCTATCGAACGTTAAGTTCACCTATTATTATTCCATCAGATGAATGGTTTACTTTGAAACCGGATAGTACGCAATCGGCCATACTATCTGTTGACAATCAAAGTTGGCAGAACTATGAAGTGTCGAAAGTGAATTGTCGTGTAGCCAAGCAAAGAATTCATTTTGCGAGTTTTAGACACACCCATTTCTGGGATCGTGTAGAGAACGCGTTTATTGGAAGAAAGCAATCACTTTAAAGGAGAATGATTAGTTTATGCATCGTATTTTTAAACATGTCTTAATATTTTTAACAATGATATTTTTAGGAGCTTGTAGTAGTAATCAAGCGAATGAGTTTGAGTATACTGCTTTAGAAGGGATGGCACGTACTAATGCTCCGGTGACAATTCCAGAAGAAACTGCTTATTTAACGATGGAAGATAAAACGAAACAAAGTATGTATGACGTGTTGGATGAGATAGGTACACACGCAGAAAGCACAGCATCACCCGTTGATTATTCACACATTGAAGACTTAGCTACTGAAAAAGAGTATATTGAGTTTCTTGAAAGTACGAATAATGAAGCAAGTTTATTATACATAGGTTTTGATGAATGCCCTTGGTGTAAAGCTTTCTCACCAAAAATCAACCAAATAGCGAGTGAACTAAACATTCCCATATACTACTATAATACACGGGCACACGAACAGGATCTAACATATGCAGGAGCTATGCAAAGTTTTGAGGTTGAGACTGTTCCGCACGTCTTTATTATGGAAGATGGCGAGCCGAAAGAACGAATCAATCAAGATTCATCCATGCAACAAATTGAATCGTTCTTTAAGTTGTACACTGAAGAATATAACTAGAAAAATATAACAAGTTAGGAAAGATAATGTGATTTTAACGTGGGAGTATCGAGATAATGTAGAACAAACGATTAAACGATTTCTACATTTTGAAGGAATACCAAGGAATTTTGTAAAAGCCGTTAAGTTTAACGGGGGAAAGATTCTACTTAATCAAAAAGAAGTAACAGTGCGAGCAAAACTCAATCGTGGGGACATATTAAAGCTTATTGCGCCTGATGAGATTGGACATGATACAGTTGCTCCATCTAATGTGTCAATTGATGTAGTATATGAAGATGAGGATTTATTGATTGTGAATAAACCAAGTGAATCAGTCTCTATACCATCAAAGCAAAATCCTGATAGTTCGATGGCTAATCGAATTAAAGGGTATTATGTCGATAATAATTATAAAGACCAAGTCATCCATATCGTAACCAGATTAGACCGTGATACTACAGGTCTCATGCTGATTGCGAAGCATCGACTTGCGCACGCCTACATGGACCGATTGATTCAAAGTAAAGGAATCACTAAAATATATTATGCACTGTCACATAAAGTTGATTGGGCACAACATGGATATATTGAAGACCCAATTGGAAGAAACCCGGAATCCATTATTAGTAGAATTGTTGATGTTAATGGTCAAGCAGCCTTAACTGAATATTGGGTAGAGGATAGAGTAGATCAGGCTAGTCTATTAAGAATACAGCTTCATACAGGTCGTACTCACCAAATCAGAGTACATTTATCTCATCATGGAGGTCCATTAGTGGGAGATGATTTATATGGAGGTGTTAAAGACTCTGATTTATCAAGACAAGCTTTGCATTGTGGAGAACTACAGTTCGAACATCCTTTTACAGGTGAACAAATTCATATAAAACAACCTATTCCTGAGGATATGCAAGGTTGGTTAAATATCAGAAAAGGGGAATAATGGCATGGAGATATTTGAAAGATCTTTTGAAGAAAGTATTGTAACCTTTAAAAATTTACTGAATGAAAATCGGATGACTCGATTTAGAACAGAGTATTTGGCCCTGCATAATTATGAACAAAGTAAAATATTCGCAACATTAGATCAAGAAGATCGCGAGAAGATTTATCAATATTTATCACCAACTGAATTAGCGGATGTATTTGATTTACTTGAATCAGAAGATGAATCCATAGATGTCTACTTTGAAGAAATGTCACACCCATACGCTGCGACAGTATTAGGCGAGATGTACGCAGATAATGCGGTAGATGTGTTGAATGATTTAAAAGACCGTGATCGTGTGAATATATATATGAACCTTATGCCGGCTGAAAGAGCACGCGAAATTAGCTCACTGATTAATTACCTAGATGAAACAGCTGGATCGATTATGACAACGGAGTTTATCTCGGTGAAGGAAGAATCGACATTAGGAGTAGCTTACCGCAGACTTAGAGAGCAAGCGATTAAAGCAGAAACAATCTATTATGTATATGTTGTTGACGAGAATGATCGTTTAGTCGGGGTAATCTCATTAAGAGATTTGATTGTTAACGACGAAGACAAGTTGATTCACGATGTGATGAATACGCGTGTTATCTCTGTACAAGTTAACGATAATCAAGAAGAAGTTGCTAAGATGGTTCAAGATTATGACCTACTTGCTTTACCTGTGGTTGGGTTTGACCGCGAGCTTTTAGGCGTTATTACCGTTGATGATATCTTGGATGTTATGCAAGATGAAGCGGATAGCGACTACTCTGGTTTAGCCGCGGTAGATGTTAGTGAAACCCATGATACACCATTATCAGCCGCAAAAAGTCGATTACCTTGGTTGGTGACTTTATTATTCTTAGGAATGGGGACTGCGACATTAATCAGTCAATATGATGCGCTGATTGCAGAAGCGAGTGTACTGTCTGCTTTTGTGACTTTGATTACCGGTACTGCGGGTAACGCAGGTACACAATCATTAGCCGTAGCTGTAAGAAAATTAACCAATAAATCTGAGGACGATGATTTTTTTAGTTCATTAACTTTCGAATTAATTACAGGAGTCATTACAGGTGTGATAGTCGGACTGACTGTGATGTTGATTGTTCTAGTTTGGAAGCAGAATCTAATATTAGGTATTGTGATTGGTGTAGCGATGATGGCAGCTATAATAGTTGCAAATATCGCTGGTTCATTCATACCTAAAGTAATGGATAAGTTAGGGTTTGACCCGGCTGTTGCCAGTGGACCATTTATCTCAACATTAAGTGACTTAACGTCTGTATTTATTTATTTTAGTATTGCACAATTATTTTTGTCAGCAATTATTTAACTTTCTAAATTAAACAATCGCCCTTAGACATGCAAATAATGTCTAAGGGCGATTATTTTTATTTTAATCTTTTTTCCATATCGTGATGAGGGATATTGGCGTCTAAGTATCCTTGTTCGTTTGTAATTGTATAATTTAGTTTCTCATAGAAGGGGATGGCAGTATCTTGAGCGGATAATGTAAGTACTTCAATTGTAGGGTATGTCTCTTTTGCCCAACGTTCAATTTCTTCCATTAGTTTATGACCGACGTGATTCCCACGTTGTTCTTTTACTACAGCAACACGTTGTATTTTTGCATTTGTCTTTTCATCTTTGAGATCGATTCGAGCAGTTGCAACCGCGATGTTGTCGATGTATCCAATAAGATGAATGAGTTGTTGATCAAGACCATCTAACTCTAATCCTGGATCTACGTTTTGTTCATTGATAAATACTTTTCTTCGAATATCGAATGCGTCTCTTATTTTTGTAGAATCTCCATCAAGTACCCAATTAAATTTCATTTAAAACCCTCCACGATTTCATGTATAATAAGTCACGTTGAAACTATAAACGTTATTTTACTATATTATAATATATAAATACAATCAATAAAGGATGATTTTTATGACAGAATTAAAAGAAGTATCAAAGAATAGATTAGAGAATGTAAAAAACTTAACAACTATTCCTTCACCAACTGGATTCACTGCAAATATTATTGAATATATTGGGGATCTTTTTGATGAGATGGGCGTAACCTATGAAGTGACTCCAAAGGGTGGCTTACTTGTGAGTATGGAAGGTAAGGATAATGACAGTCACCGTTTTGTAACAGCGCACGTAGATACATTAGGCGCAATGGTCCGTGGAATTAAACCAAGTGGAAGGTTAAAAATCGATCTTATTGGCGGATTCACTTACAACGCAATTGAAGGTGAGTATTGTACGATTCACTCAAGCTTGATGGATAAAAAGTTCAGTGGAACAATATTAATGCACCAAACAAGCGTCCATGTATATAAAGATGCACGTACAGCCGAACGTAATCAAGATAATATGGAAATACGTTTAGATCACATGGTTAAGTCTAAAGAAGACGTGGAAAAATTAGGTATTCAAGTTGGAGACTTTATTTCATTTGACCCAAGAGCTGTGGTAACCGATGAAGGATACATTAAATCACGTCATTTGGATGATAAAGTGAGTGTCGCTTTATTAATTGAATTAGTAGAAAATATTCAAAAGAACCAAATTGACCTAGCTCATACGACTCATTTTTATATCTCTACTAACGAAGAGATTGGCTACGGAGGAAATTCAAATATTGCTTCAGAAGTAAAAGAGTATCTAGCGGTTGATATGGGAGCAATGGGAGATGACCAACAAACAGATGAGTATAGTGTGTCAATCTGTGCAAAAGATGGATCAGGACCATATCATTTAGGCTTACGTAATCAGTTTGTGAATTTATGTAAAGATAATGAAATCGATTATCGATTAGATATTTATCCATTTTATTCGAGTGATGCGTCAGCAGCAATGAGGGCTGGAGCGGATGTTCGTCATGGATTAATTGGCGCAGGTATTGATTCAAGTCACGCTTATGAACGTACTCACTATCAATCGATTGATGCAACTTATAATTTAATTGAACGCTATTTGGAAGCAGTAATGATAGATTAAATTTATATTCAAAAATAACGTGTAATACGTCTAGGAATTTGCTACTATATTAAGTACATAACAGAGATAGACATAGAATATAGAGGAGTGACATGAGTGGTAGATATATCAAAAAGTTTATTTGGATATAATACAAGTCAAGTAGATTCTATTATGAGTCAGCAGACGAATAGAATTGATGAATTAGAAAAGAAAATTGAAAGCTTAGAGAGCCAACTTTCAACATATATTGAATTAGAGTCAGCATTAAAAGAAGGAATTGTTGATGCAAGACAAAAAGGTTCACAAATCATTGAAGAATCAGCAGGTCAAGCTGAACTAATTATTAGTAAAGCCAATGAACAAGTAACTCAAATCAAAGAGAATACAGTGATTCGTGGGAATGATTTATTAAATAGCGGGAATGCTTTAAGAGATCGCTTAACGTTCATGAAAGATGAAATGCGCGAAATGGTTGATCAAGTCTCTGAATTTATTGACGGAACAGACTTCGAAACTATCTTCCCGAAAAGTGAAATAGATGAATACACAATGAAAATCAATGAATTCTCGGATGGTCAAGCTGAAACAATCAAATCAGACGACGAGAACTCAACTTCTGAAAGCACATTAACTGATGAAGAGAAGCGCGAATTAGAGAAGTTGATTCACGAAGTTATCGCTAATGACGCAGCTGCAAAGGAAACTCAAGGTCCTGAAAAAAATATTGAGAAGAAATTAATTGAGTTAAGAACACTTAACGGATAATTTTTTATGATTTTGAACAATGCAATGATGAGCACTATCACATTGTATTGTTCCATTTTTTTGAATAGGGCAATATGAAAGGAAGTAAGTATTTGGTAAATAATCTAGAACAAGAAGTAAAAAGAAGACGTACATTTGCAATAATATCCCATCCGGATGCGGGTAAAACAACAATTACGGAAGCTATGCTGTTATATAGTGGAGCCATTCGAGAAGCAGGGACGGTTAAAGCAAAGGGGAAAAAATCAAACAAATTTGCGAAGTCTGACTGGATGGAAATTGAAAAGCAAAGAGGGATTTCTGTAACGAGTTCGGTAATGCAAGTTGATTATGATGGGCATCAAGTTAACATTGTGGATACGCCAGGACATGAGGACTTTTCAGAGGATACTTATCGTACATTAATGGCCGTAGATGCGGCAGTCATGGTAATCGATTCTGGTAAAGGGATCGAGCCACAGACTAAGCGATTATTCGAAGTTGTAAGTCATCGTGGCATTCCAGTCTTTACGTTCATTAACAAATTAGACCGTGATGGGCGTGAGCCATTAGAGCTAGTTGCTGAATTAGAAGATGTCTTAGGAATTGATGCATATCCAATGAATTGGCCGATGGGTATGGGACGCAATTTAATCGGTTTATATGATTTATACAATGAGCGCGTAGAGTTAAGAGGTAATGATGAGGAAGAGGAAGATATATTTATTCCTTTAGATGAGGATGGGGAAGTTCAAGGAGAACATACCTTCAAGTCATCTTCAATATATTCACAAGCTTTAGAAGATGCTCAATTATTACATGAGGCTGGAAACGAATTTGATTTAGATAAGATTGCTAATGGTAAGTTGTCACCCGTCTTTTTTGGATCAGCTTTAACAGGTTTTGGTGTTCAAACGTTTTTAGATGCATTCGTTGAATTAGCACCGTCACCAGGTGCCATTGCACTTGAAGGCGAGGGCGAAGTAGATCCAGTAAGTGATGAATTCACAGGATTTATCTTTAAGATTCAAGCGAACATGAACCCAGCTCACCGAGATCGCATTGCTTTTATTCGTATTGCATCTGGTCAGTTTGAACCTGGAATGAATGTGATTTTAAATCGTACACAAAAGAAAATGCGTATGGCTCATACAACACAGTTCATGGCAGATACACGTGAAGAAGTGAGTACAGCGGTCGCTGGTGATATTATTGGATTATATGATACAGGAAACCTTCAAATTGGTGATACTATTTATAGTGGTAAAAAACCAGTTGAGTTTCCTTCTTTACCTCAATTTACACCCGAAATGTTTATGAAGGTAAGTCCGAAGAATGTTATGAAGCAAAAATCATTCCATAAAGGGATTGAACAATTAGTACAAGAAGGTGCCATTCAATTGTACAAAACATACCATACTGAAGAATATATAATTGGTGCTGTTGGACAGCTTCAATTCGAAGTGTTCCAATATCGTTTACTGAACGAGTATAATGCAGAAGTAGATATGACACCAATGGGAAGCAAAATAGCTCGCTGGATTAAATCAGAAGATTTAGACCCGAATATGTCATCTAGTCGGAACTTACTTGTACGTGACCGCTTCGGCTCACCAGTATTCTTATTTGAGAATCAGTTTGCTGAACGTTGGTTTAAAGATAAGTATCCAGATATTGAATTAGAGCAACTATTATAATAATATTATAAAGCAAATAAATGGTGGTATTAAGCTAGGAAGTTGACTTTGTATATCAATCAAAATAAAAATAGAGTTTTATATTGTTGAAACTCAAAATAAATGGTATTCTTATAGAAGTAAGGGTTTTATTTTAAACTCATATTAAAATTTCATTTATAAAGGAGATTTTTCGAATGGAAAAGAAAGAATTTAACGTAGTAGCTGAGACAGGGATTCACGCACGTCCCGCGACTTTATTGGTACAAACTGCAAGCAAATTTGCATCAGACATTAACTTAGAGTATAAAGGTAAGTCAGTTAACCTTAAGTCTATTATGGGAGTTATGTCTTTAGGTGTTGGTCAAGGTGCTGATGTAGTTATCACTGCAGAAGGTGACGACGAGAAAGAAGCGATCGAAGCAATTGCTGAAACAATGAAAAACGAAGGATTATCTGCATAATGGCAAAATTCGAAGTAACTGGAATTGCAGCTAGTGATGGTATAGCAATTGCGCCAGTCTATCTATTGACAGAGCCAGATTTAACTTTTGAACGTACGACTGTAGCAGACGCTGCTGCTGAAGCAATTCGCTTAGATAAAGCGGTTGAACAAGCAACAGCTGAAATTACACAAATTCGCTCAATTGCTGCAGAATCGTTAGGTGAGGAAGAAGCACAAGTTTTCGATGCTCACTTAATGTTCTTATCGGATCCAGAATTTACTGGTCAAGTAAGAGAAAAAGTATCGAATGAAGGCTTAAATGCTGAAGCCGCATTAAATGATGTGAGTGAAATGTTCATTCAAATGTTTAGTGCAATGGAAGATAACGCTTATATGCAAGAACGTG
Source organism: Aerococcaceae bacterium DSM 111021 (assembly GCA_020112395.1). Lineage (NCBI taxonomy): Bacteria > Bacillati > Bacillota > Bacilli > Lactobacillales > Aerococcaceae > Aerococcaceae bacterium DSM 111021. The sequence continues at coordinate 179,635 of JACCEK010000003.1, forward strand.
CAGCGGATGTTAAAGACGTTTCAACACGTGTACTTGCAGCTTTATTAGGCGTTAAATTACCTAGCCCAGCAACGATTAGTGAAGAAGTTGTAATTATAGCACATGATTTAACACCAAGTGATACTGCTCAATTAAACAAGCAGTTTGTTAAAGCATTCGTTACCAATATTGGTGGACGTACTTCTCACTCGGCAATCATGGCTCGTTCTTTAGAGATACCTGCAATTGTTGGTACCAAAACGATTGTTTCTGATGTTAAAGATGGTGACTTAGTTATCGTTGATGCAATGGAAGGAACAATTATTGTTGATCCTACTGAAGAACAAATCGTACAATACCAAGAAAAAGCAAAAGCTTTCGAAGACCAAAAAGCAGAGTGGGCAAAACTTGTAGATGCACCATCAGAAACTAAAGATGGTCATGCAGTTGAACTTGCTGCGAATATTGGTACGCCTAAAGATGTTGCTGCTGTACTTGAAAATGGTGCTGAAGCAATCGGTTTATACCGTACTGAATTCTTATATATGGATTCTGCTGACTTCCCAACTGAAGATGAACAATACAATGCTTACCGTGAAGTGCTAGAAGCAATGAATGATAAGCCAGTGGTTGTTCGTACGATGGATATTGGTGGAGATAAAGAATTACCATACTTAGAACTACCAGAGGAAATGAACCCATTCTTAGGTTACCGTGCTATCCGTATCTCATTAGATAAAAAGGATATGTTCAAGACACAATTACGTGCATTACTACGTGCTTCTGTACATGGTAAATTACGTATTATGTTCCCAATGATTGCTACTTTACAAGAATTCCGTGAAGCAAAAGCATTCTTACTTGAAGTTAAAGAAGAATTACTTTCTGAAGGTGTTGAAGTTTCAGAAGAAATTCAAATTGGTATTATGGTTGAGATTCCAGCTGCAGCAATGTTAGCTGATCAATTTGCCAAGGAAGTTGACTTCTTTAGTATCGGAACAAACGACTTGATTCAATATTCTATGGCAGCAGACCGTATGAACGAACGCGTATCTTACTTATACCAACCATATAACCCATCAATTCTACGCTTAATCAAAAACGTTATTGATGCTTCACACGCTGAAGGAAAATGGACAGGTATGTGTGGTGAGATGGCTGGAGATCAAACAGCTGTACCATTATTACTAGGATTAGGTTTAGACGAGTTCTCTATGAGTGCTTCAAGTGTTTTAAAAACACGTAGTTTAATTAGTCGCTTAAACTTAACTGATATGCAAGACTTAGCTGCTAAAGCAGTTAATGAATGTACATCGGCTGACGAAGTTGTAGCATTAGTTGAAGAAGCAACAAAATAATTTTTATAATGAACCTAGGTTATTAATTTAGCCTAGGTTTTATTTTAAATCCAACGTCAACCATAATTTTTATATTGGTTGACCAAAGAGGTGTAAAAATGACTTTAAAAAATAAATTATTAAAACGATTTACTGAAGGAAAGAATATGACACTATCTGGCCAACAATTGGCAACTGAATTTGGTGTAACTCGAAGTGCAATTTGGAAAGCCATTGAAGAATTACGTGAACAAGGTTATGTTATTCAAAGTGTTCCAAGAAAAGGATACCAATATGTCCAAAGTTCGAAAGATATTGATGCGCAGCAAATATCTTTATTATTGGATGAAAACTTGAAAGATTTAACGATTCAATTTTATGATGATGTGACATCCACTAATGATGTGGCAAAAATCTATGCGGTGAATCACCCAAATGAAAAAAACTATGTCATCGCTAGAAAACAAACGAAAGGTCGAGGCCGTTACGGAAAAGTATTTCACTCAATGATTAAAAATGGTATTTATTCATCGCTAATAGTACCTGTGAATAAAACACAGCCTGAACATATACCACTCTTTACGATAGCGACTGCCACAGCTATGTCACAAGCTATTGAGGAAGTTTGTGGTAAGAGAATAGATATAAAATGGGTCAATGATTTATTCTTTAATGGCAAAAAAATTAGTGGGATTCTTTGTGAAGCAATCAGTGATATTGAAAGTGGACAGATAACATCTGTAGTCATAGGTGTGGGGCTTAACTTAGCAGGGAAATTTGATGATACTGATGACCTTACAAGAAGTGTTGCTGGAACGCTCTATGAGGGTGATATTCCAGGTGAATTGAACCTAAATGAATTATTAGCTCGCTATTTAAACTTACTAAATGGCTATATTGAGCAGATTGAAAAGAAAGAATTTATTCAATATTACTCGGATCATTTATTAGGGATTAATAAAACAGTGACTTATAAAGTAAAAGATAAAGATAGAAAAGGAATCATTCGAGGTATTAATGAAGATGGACATCTATTAGTTGAATTACCTACAGGGGATATGGATGAACTGTTTGGTCAAGAGATACACTTATCTAGTACACAATTTGCTGAGGAGGCTGAATAATGAATACACGAATTCTGACTAAAATGGCTTTAATGCTTGCATTATTAATCATTTGTTCTCAACTAACAGTGCCTTTTGGTCCTGTCCCTTTAACTTTGCAGACTTTTGCTGTATTGATGATAGGCTTAGTTCTTCCTCCAAGTTATGCAGTAATGACAACAATTATGTATTTGGCTATCGGACTAGTGGGACTCCCAGTTTTTAGTGGGGGAACGGGTGGTTTTGGATCATTTTTATCACCATCATTTGGGTTCGTTATCGGATTTATTCCGGCTAGCTTTACGTTAAGTTATTTAAATCAAAATTTAAAAAGTGAAAAGAACCTAAAACTTAGCATGAGTATTTTAATAAGTACCGTTATTTTATATATTATCGGTTTAAGTTATATGTATATTATATTTAGAAATGTCTTGAATATTGATACTGGTTTCACTCATGTTTTACAATTAGGTTTCTTTCCATTTATTCTAGGAGATATATTTAAATCTCTTTTAGCAATCATAATTTATAAGAGGCTTAAAATTATCTTATAGAACTGCATCTACAAATTGAAATATCCTTGTGATACAATAGGTCTACATTTTAAAAAGTACTTTAACAGTATAGACAAATTATAGTTGAGAGGGGTATTTGATGCGAATTGGCATGTTTACTGACACATATTTTCCACAAGTTAGTGGAGTATCGACATCAATTAAGATACTTTGTGATCAGTTAAGAAAAGTTGGCCATGAAGTCATAATATTTACAACATCCGATCCGGATGCACGACCAGAGAATGGGGTAGTGAGATTACCAAGTATACCTTTTGCGAGTTTTGAAGATCGTCGGATTGCCTATGGTGGTTTAGATCGGTGTTTAAAGATATCAAGAGAATATGACTTAGATATAATTCATACACATACAGAATTTAGTTTAGGATTAGCGGGAAAGTATGTAGCAAGTAGACTGAAAATACCTACAGTCCATACTTATCATACAATGTATGAAAACTATACACATTATATATGGAATGGACGCTTAATTAAGCGACAACATGTCCGTTGGTTTTCAAAGGCGTTTTGCGGACAAGCAGACGGTGTTATTACGCCAAGCGAATTAACATATGCAACTCTAAAAGATTATGGAGTTGAAGCACCTATGCGAATTATTCCGACAGGTGTTTTACTACCAAAGTTTAATGAGAACTACCGTTCATTAATTCGCCAGAGGCTTAATATTCCAATGGATGCGCCTGTTCTGTTGTCATTATCACGTTTATCTAAAGAAAAGTCTTTAGATGAAGTTTTGATGGCTTTCCCATCAGTTCAAGAAGCGTATCCTTCGACACATCTCGTTATTGTAGGGGATGGACCATACCGTGAGACGTTAGAGACAATTGCTAAGGGATATGAATTGAAAAACGTACACTTTATTGGTGAAATTTTGCATAATGAAGTCAATCAATATTACCAAATGGCAGATTTGTATATTAATGCAAGTGAGTCCGAATCACAAGGTCTAACCTACTTGGAGTCAATTGCTAATCGACTGCCTTTAGTGGCTAAAGAAAATGATTATCTAAATTTAATAATACAATCGGGAGAATTCGGACAACTATACGCACCTAATGGTTCTTTAGATAAAGCAATCATTAACTATTTAGATAAAAAGTATGGCGGAGAAATTGAAAGTATTAATCTTGATTTATTGGATAGTATTTCAGCTGAACGATTTGCTGATAATGTCTATTTCTTCTATGAAGAATTGATTGAAAATTCAGATCATACACGTTCAAATTTCTTTGAAAGGATGTTAGGTGAAGTTAAAGAGTCATGGAGTAACTCTTAATTTTAGACTCATATTTAAAATAATAACGCATTCATTGCGAAAGTTGAAAATTAATTGTGTTTTTATTGAATTTAGTACATGAAGCTTCTTGCATTTTTAAAGCATTTTGTTAACATATACTATATTGAAAAACTAATTTTATTAGTTTTTGCTGCTCACCCAATGAGCAATTCTGTTAACGAAAGGAATCAAATATGAAAACTTCAGTTTTGACAGGTATTATCCAACGCTTAGAGGCAATGGTAAATGCTAATAATAGCGAGCCAGAAGTTCGCCGTTTCGAATTAGATGGTGTTGAAAAGTGCCAAGTAACTTATCATGCAGATGATAAAGCATTTGAATTATCAGACAGTCAACGTGGAACAACTTACCGTTTTGACGATATCGATTTAGTTGCTATTGAAATTTACGAATTATTAGGTTAATTAACTATACTTTATAAATAATCTCAATAAATTATTCATTGTTATAAACTTATAACATGACTTAATAATTTATTGAGATTATTTTTTTGTGATAATTGATACAAACTGTAATTAAGCAAAAAAAGTGAAAATAATCGTGATATGATATGTTATTATAGAATGTTGGGAGAATATGTTATAATATCAAAGACAATATTAGAATTTAAAAGGGGACTATATGAAAAAATTATTGACTCCAACTTGGACCATCAATTCAATCTATGCAATCAAACCAGAAGATTTATTACAACATGATATTAAAGCAATTATTTGTGATTTAGATAATACTTTAATTGCGTGGAATCAGTGGGAGCATACTGAAGAAATGGCCGAATGGTTAACTAAATTTAAAGAAGCAGGGATAGGGATTTATCTCTTATCAAATAACAATTATAATCGTGTACTTAAAGTCGCAGAACCATTAGAACTTAGGTTCACATCTAGTGCTTTAAAGCCACGACGAAAACATTTTGTGCTTGCTATTGAAGATTTACAAGTACCTGATCATAATGTAGCCGTTATAGGGGACCAAGTTATGACAGATGTTATTGGTGCAAATCGTAACAATTTAAAAAGCATTTTAGTAAAACCAATCGCTCCAAATGATAATATCTTTACACTGATTAATCGTACGTTAGAGCGATTCGCGTTTAAATTAGTTGGAATTGAAAGAAATGGAGATTGGGGGAATACACTTGACTGAAAAAGAAGATTTTCAATGTATCGGTTGTGGAGCAACGATTCAAACAGAACGACCTGAAGAAATTGGCTACTTACCACAATCAGCACTGAATAAAGGTATTGAAAAAGGTGAATTTTATTGTCAGCGTTGTTTTAAACTGAGACATTATAATCAATTACAAGATCTAGATATTGATGATGATGTATTTTTAAACAAACTGAGTGAAATTGCGAATGATGATGCATTTGTAGTATTAGTTGTAGATATCTTTGATGTAGAGGGTAGTATGATATCTGGATTGCAACGATTTATCGGGAACCAACCATTCATTATTGCAGCGAATAAGTTTGACTTGCTACCAAAAGTCACTAGACAAACTAAAGTAAAAGATTGGATTAGACAAACTGTAAATAGACATGGTCTGTATCCAGAAAACATTGTATTAAGTTATGGAACAAAAAAAGCTGGTATTTATGATTTAGCAGAAGAGATTGAAGCGGTTATTAATGATCGTAATGTTTATATCGTTGGAGTAACCAACGTTGGTAAATCAACTATAATTAACCAGTTAATTGGATACTATGGTGGAGATAAAGAAGTTATCACAACGTCTAACCATCCAGGTACGACATTAGATTTAATTCAAATTCCATTAACAGATGACCATGCCATTATAGATACGCCTGGTATCATTCGACGCTCACAACTAGCACACCACTTGACGCGTTCGGATATCGAAACTGTGCTGCCAAGTAAGCCGATAAAGCCAAAAACATTCCAGTTAAATGAAGATCAAACGATTTTCTTAGCCGGTGTTGGTCGAGTGGATTTAATTCAATCGGAAGCAGAAAAAACAGCAATGACTTTTTATGTTTCGAATGATTTATACTTACATCGAACTAAAACTGAAAATGCTGATGATATATATGAGAAGCATTTAGGCGACATGTTAGCACCACCCAGTAAAGATTATGCACACGAATTTCCAAAACTTGTTGAGCAAACATTCACATTGGATGAAACTCAAGATATTAGTATATCTGGTTTAGGTTGGTTGACAGTTAATGCAAAAGTGGAAATAAAAGTATGGCTACCTAAAGAAATTAATATTTCAAAACGTACTGCCATTATATAAATGAAAGGAGATAATATGATTACATTAAATAAAGCACAAATTAAATTTTTACGTAAATACTCACATAACTTAAAACCATTATTTCAAATGGGGAAAAACGGATTAACAGACGTATTTATTGAACAAGTTGATAACGCGATTGAAAAACGAGAACTAATAAAATTTGTTATTTTACAAAATAGTGATGAGGATTTAGACGACGTTGCTAACAAAATAGCCGATGAAATTGATGGCGTAATTATTCAAACTATCGGAAGTACAGCCATCTTATACCGTCCATCATCAAAAGAAAAATATCAAGAAATTAGTCAACAAGTTCAACGATTAAACTAAGGGGACATGTATAATGGATCATTCAAATGGCACAGTAAAAACAAAAGAATTTATGTCAATTGAAGAAGCACTCGAACCTATTATTCTTAGTCAGCTCACTCCGAAATCGCCGGTTGAGGGTAGACATCGTATCGGTATTTTAGGTGGGACGTTTAACCCACCACACCTTGGACATTTACTTATGGCTGAGCAAGTTGGGAATCAGTTAGAATTAGATGAAGTGTGGTTTATGCCAACAGCAAAGCCACCGCACGCACCAGGAAAGACAACAATCGCTTCGCAACACCGTCTTAAGATGTTACAGCTTGCGACTTTAAACAATCCATTGTTTAAAGTCCAACCGTATGAAATTCATCGAGGTGGTGTTAATTATACGGTTGATACGATGAGACATTTTGTTGAAACATATCCAGAATCAGAATTTTATTTTATTATTGGATCAGATAGTGCCAATGATTTGTCAACATGGAGAAATATCGAAGAATTAATTCAATTGGTTCAATTTGTTGGTGTTAGACGACCCGGTGAATATCCATATCAAGGGCAATACCCAATTCTTTGGGTAGATTCACCACTCATTGAATTAAGTTCAACTGAGATTCGACTAAGGGTATACTTAGAGCAATCAATCCGTTATCAAGTACCAAGTAAAGTGGAGGATTATATCCATAAGCACAAACTTTATGAGATGGATTAAAGAAAGAAGGAAAGATTTTGGTAGCAAATATTCTATACACTAATGATTATATCAACGTGACTAGGGATGAATTGCTTAGTAATCTTCAAAAAGAATTAAAACCAAAAAGATTTAAACATGTTCTGCGTGTAGAAGAAACAGCTTTAAACTTAGCTGAAAGATATGGTTATACTAATCTACAAAAAGTTAGTATAGCTGCTTTAATGCATGATCATTGTAAGGATTACGAAAAAGATAAGATGTACCAACTGGCATCGATGTACGCTCCTTACGAACCGCTTAAATTCGCGAATGAAGCAATCTGGCATGGACTAGCTGCGGCTGAATTAGCACGCGCGAAATATAACGTGCTGGATGATGAGATTAGCAATGCTATAGCTGAGCATACAATTGGGGAAAAAAAGATGAGTTTATTAAGTAAAATTCTCTTTGTTGCTGATTATATTGAGCCAGGACGAGATTTTCCTGGTGTCGATAAAGCTAGGGAATTAGCAGATAAAGCAATTGATAAAGTGGTGTTTTATAAGATGCGAGAGACAGTCATGCATCTAGTTGAAACAAATAAAAAAGTGTATGTTGAAAGTGTTGTAATTTACAACCATTGGACAAAAAAACAGGAGGATTAATTATTATAAATACAATAGAAAAATTAGAAGTCATTGTTCGAGCAGCTGATGATCGTTTAGCACAAGACATAATGGCGTTAGATGTTGCACAATTAACACCATTAGCAGATTACTTTGTAGTAATGGATGCGAAAAATGATCGTCAATTAGCAGCCATTGTTGATGAAATTACTACCGTTGCGCACAAAAATAATTTCGACCTTAAAAATGTTGAAGGTAAAAGTGGCGGTAAATGGGTATTGATTGATATGAATGATATCATTGTACATGTATTCCACTATTCTGAACGCGCTAATTATAATTTAGAAAAAATCTGGCAAGACGCACCTTTAGTGGACGTTAAAGATTGGGTTACTGAGTAATGAGTTTCAGTAAGATAGCAGATGTATATGATCGTTTTAATGATCTGTCTGTTTATGAATATTGGGTTGATTACACATTAAATAGCTTAGAGAGTAAACCTAAAAAGATGTTAGATGTCGCTTGTGGTACCGGATGGTTTACTCAATTAATGATTCCTTTTGTTGATTCAATAACTGGGATTGATATTGATGAAGATATGTTAGATATTGCTCGTAAAGAAGTAGTGAATCTGCCAAATATTGAATTCAAATATGGTGACATGACAAATTTATCAAACGATTTAACAAACTTTGATTTGATTACTTGTTATTTAGATTCACTTTGTTTTCTAAACGATTACGAAGCGGTTAAGCAATCTTTTACAGGGATGTATCAAGCATTATCGGATAATGGAACATTGCTATTTGATGTTTGGACACCGTATCAAATGACAGATGTTTTTTCGGAATTTGAATACTTTGACCAAGATGAAACTGCTACATTAATTTGGGAGAGTGCAAGCGATCCAAAGTCACTAAGTGTGGAGCATTATCTAACAGTGTATCGGCAGATGGATGGAATGCAATTTGAACGAGTTGATGTTGAATTGGCAGAGCAAACGTATCAATTAGAAAAATACTTAGATGCTTTAAATCAAGCAGGTTTTGAAGCAAATAAGATAGAAGTTTTTGTAGATTACGGAAAAAAGTATTATAACAAGAAGATTGATAAAAAGGCTGATCGTTGGTTTTTTAGATGTACTAAGTAGGTTATAGGGAGTGTGATAAGATGAAGATAGCTTCGGTTATTGCAGAATATAATCCATTCCATCTAGGCCACAAGTACCAATTAGAGCAAATAAAACAAATCACTCACGCAGATGCTGTGGTTGTTTTGATGAGCGGTAATGTTGTTCAACGGGGAGAATTTGCTATAATAGACAAATGGCATCGAGCTGAGCTTGCTTTAGAATATGGAGCAGATCTCGTTTTAGAGCTCCCACTCTTAGCCAGTTTACAATCGGCTGACTATTTTGCATCTTGGTCGGTTAAGACTTTAGAGCTTTTAGGTGCTGATTATCTTGTGTTTGGTACAGAATCAGCCACAACTGTAGAGTTAACTACTTATGTTGACTGGTTAGAAAAGAACGAACATGCTATTGATACTCGTGTTAAATCATTTTTAAAAGAAGGGTATTCTTATGCTGCAAGTTACCAATTTGCAGTTGATTCAATATCGAATCATTCTACCTATTCTAATTTACTTGAGAACTCACCAAATCATTTGTTGGGGATTCAATATATTAAGTCTCTTTATAAGATGGATTCAACGATGGAAATCATAGCATTACCTCGGATTACTAAAGACGATAGAAATCACAAAATCTTGAGTGGAAGTCAAATTAGAGCGTTGTATTATCAAGATTTAAATGACTCGGAGAAAGTACCACCGATGACTTATCACAAGTTACAAAGCAATCCAATAATACAAATGGCTAATTATTATGATTTATTAAAGTATCAAGTGTTAAGCCAAGGCTCAGATAGATTAACGAATTACAATAGTATAGATCATGGTATTGAAAGTTATATCTATCAGCAAATGAACGAAACACATAGTTTCGAAGAATTAATTGACGCACTTACTTCCAAAAGATGGACTAAAGCTTCAATACAAAGAAAGCTAATGATGATACTATTAAATATAACGTCTAATGAATGGCAAGATAGCATTGAATTAAACAACGATCAATTAGCTATTCGAATATTGGGCTATACGGATGCTGGAAGGCAAATAATTAAAACTAAGCGAAACAATGAAAAGTTGAATTTATTTAGTAATATGACGCAAAAGAATGCAAAAAATTACGACTTAAATTTACGCGCTGATAGGGTATTTTCATTGAATCCAAAGAAAAAAATTACAAATCAAAACACTGGAAGATTTCCAATTCGATTTTAATCGAAAAGGAATCGTGTTAATATCAAAATAATCTTGACAAGAATTGTAAACTTCAATATAATAAATCTTGTCGTTTTAGAGGTGATAATAGATGAAATGGACAATCCGCCAACTGAAAGACCATCCAGATGATATAATTCAATTTGAAGAGTCTTTAGATATTAAAGATCTCCTTATGGAGCGTAATTCTTCGATTATAGATGTGGAATCGGTTATTGTAAACGGATATTTCGTACCTTCTAATGAAGATATCATTCTTCATGGTCAAATCGATACTCGTCTGACAGTACCGTCTTCGAGATCATTAGAACCAGTACCATTGCACTTAAACATTCCAATAAGTGAACGCTATGTGTATGAGGAATATGATGGAAACGTCGGGGAATATGAAGAGACTACGATTGTACTCGAGTACGACTATATTGATCTAGGTGCAGCAGTTACTGATGTCATCGCAATTAATATACCTATGAGAGTATTAAAACCAGGAGAAGAAGACAGCGAAATGCCGTCTGGTAATCATTGGACAGTCGTCACCGAAGAAGAATACGAGCTAAAAAAAGCGCAAGAGAAAGCCGAAACGGTTGATCCTCGCTTTGCAGCCTTAAAAACGCTATTAGATAACGAAGATGAGGAACAATAACCTCAAACATCAACTAGGAGGTGTAGAGAATGGCAGTACCTAAACGTAAAACATCAAAAGCAAAGAAAAGATCACGTCGTACACACTACAAGTTACAAGTACCAGGAATGAATACTTGTGCTAACTGTGGAGAATTAAAATTAAGCCACCGTGTATGTTCATCATGTGGACACTACGATGGAAAAGAAGTTGTATCTAATACAGCTGAATAATTTTGTTGAGCTAATCTAAGGATTGGCTCTATTTTTTTGCACAAAAATATGTTTAATGACTTTTAAACGTAAATTTGAAAATTTACATATAATTTACAAAGAATTTACATTCTATTTACACTCGCTTGTTAAGATGTATTTATAAGCGTTCTAGCTCAGCTTATAAAATTATGAGGAGGATTTAAAAGAATGAAAAATTTAAGTCTTAAGAAATTAATCACAGGATCTTTACTAGCAGCTCAATTACTGTCACCAGTAGCAACCATGGCTCAAGATATAGAATTAAGTGAAGAAAAACCAACGGTAGCAGAAGTTGCACCCAACAATACGCCTAACCGTCTAATCACAACGTTTAATGGCGATACTAGTAAGCAAATGGGATTCAACTGGTATACAACTGAATTAGCAGAAGATGCTAAAGTATGGGTTTCGACTAATGAAGATTTAAGTGATGCCTTAGAATTTGAAGCGACTGCAGAAGAAGTTGTGAGTACTTACGGTGAGCGTGATGAAGATGGCTATTACATCTTTGCTGACATTGCTTATGATGAAGAAGGCGAAGTTATAACAGATGATAGTGGTGAGCCACAAGTAAATGGATATTATACAGATGAGCAAGTATCTGGACCAGAATGGACATCAGGTTCAGCTGTAGGTTCGATGGATTTAATTGAGGTGACTGAATACTCATATAAAGCTATCGCTGAGGGCTTAGAAGCTAACACTACGTATTACTATCAAGTTGGTAGTGAAGCAGGGGAAACAAGTGAAACTGGGACATTTACGACAGCTGGTGAAGCTGGAGAAGAGTTTACTTTCGTACAATATACAGATACACAAAATGCTTATTGGAATGAACATGTTTATAATGAAGCAGCATTTGGAGCTGATACAGTAGCTACAGCGTTAGAAGAGACAGAAGCTGATTTTGTTTTACATACAGGCGATGTGGTTGAGGTAGCTGAAGTTGAAGATGAGTGGGTAGATATTTTAGAGCAATCTAAAGAGTCGCTATTACAAGTTCCATTCGCTGTTGCGCCAGGAAATCACGATGAATATTCATTGGTATATGGTGATCCTCAATTAACTACTAAATTTAACGAACATATTAACGTACCAACAGAAAATGATGCTGTAAATGGTGGTTCTTATTATTCATTCGATTACAACGGTGTTCACTTTGTTGTAGCAAATACGAACGATAATAAAGAATCAGAAGATAACCCTGAAGGGAAAGCTTTAGGGCAAGAGCAGATTGATTGGATTAAACAAGATGTAGAAGAAGCACGTGCTAACGGTGCTGAATGGGTAGTGTTATCTTATCATAAACCACTATACTCTAAGTCTTATCACTCATTACAAGATACGGATGTTCAATTAGTTCGTGAAGAATTCATGGAATTAATTGATGAATTAGATGTTGATTTAGCACTACAAGGTCATGATCATGTTATTTCACGTACTAAACCATTGAATTACGTACCAACTGATGAGAACTTCTCAAACGGTGTTGTAGATGAAGCTGAAACTACGACAGAAGGCGACGTAGAATACTACGTAAATCCACAAGGTACAATCTTTGTCTTACCGAATACGGGTGGAACAAAAGAGTATGACGATGTTTACTCTAAAGGGGTAGAGCATTTACATGCTGTTCGTCCTAATTTAGATTGGATGACTCAAGAAGATGTGGATTACTATAACAACTTATTCGCGTTTGGTGATCAACCTCAAGAATCAGACGCGTTTGAAACAAGCCATTCAAACAATCGGGATTCTGCTGTGCAAAACTTTGCAGCATATACTGTAAGTGGAGATGAATTAAGGGTAGATATTTACCAAATCGAAGGTAACTTACATGAAGGTGAAGAACGTACTGTAACTCTAATTCACTCATTTGGAATTACTAAAGGTGGAGAAGCTACTACAGAAGAAGACTCAGAAGAAGCTGTTACAGAAGAGTCAGAGGAATCAACTACGGAAGAATCATCTGAAGAGAGCTCAGTAGAAAGTTCTGAAGAAACTACAACAGAAGAAGAATCATCTGAGGAAGAAACAACTGAAGAAAGTTCGGAAGAGTCGTCTGAAGAGTCTGCTGAATAATTTTGACATAATGACATTAACGGAGAAGCTGAGTATTATGCTCAGCTTCTCTTTTTGTTTAACTTGTAATTGAGGACCGATTAAATTAAAGTGAACATTAAATGTATGGAATGGTATGAATTATATTCAATCCTGAAAGAGTAGTGATTGATATTCATGCCGATATCACACAAATAAAGCCAACAACGACAGACGTATCTATCTGAGTATAATTATTGACCTTTATTGACCTATGAGTTATACTTGGTTAGAAAGTTGTTTAACAGCTTTAAATTCATGAAGGAGGAATACTATGAATTTAGTACCTACAGTAATAGAACAAACATCACGTGGAGAACGTGCTTATGATATTTATTCACGTTTATTAAAAGACAGAATCATTATGTTAAGTGGACCAATTGATGATAACGTGGCTAACTCAGTGATTGCACAGTTATTATTCTTGGATGCACAAGATCCAGAAAAAGATATCTTCTTATATATCAACTCACCAGGTGGTAGTGTAACATCAGGTATGGCGATGTACGATACGATGAACTTCATAAACGCTGATGTCCAAACAATTGTAATCGGAATGGCAGCTTCAATGGCTTCTGTATTATTAGCAGCTGGAACTAAAGGGAAGCGTTGGGCTTTACCAAATGCCGAAGTAATGATTCATCAACCTTTAGGTGGAGCTCAAGGACAAGCAACAGAGATTGAAATTGCTGCACGTCATATTTTAAAAACGCGTGAGCGTCTAAACAAAATCTTAAGTGACAAAACTGGGCAACCTATTGAAGTTATTGAAAAAGATACAGATCGAGACAATTTCAAGACAGCTGAAGAAGCACTTGAATATGGATTAATTGATGGAGTTATGGAAAGCACGAAGGCTTTAAATAATAAGTAATCAGATTATTCAACATAAAACATTAAAAAGTACGCCTATTCAATGGTTATTACTCGCAAAATCAAAGTGATTTATGCGATAATATCATTGTATGGGCGTGTTTTTTTATCTTTACGTCCACTGTTTGAGGAATATCATAACTATGATGGACGTCTATTGACCCGCCAAGAGAATTGATAGTGACTAATTGACTCTTTTGAGTTGCATAATCACCTAAGTCATGGTATTATAACTTCATGGTGTGAGACTCATTTGGATATTTTTGAGTGAGTTAGAACTCTATATGTATTGGTCGCTACTTGACCATCGAGGAGGGAATTAATGGCCGATATATTCTCAATTATTCAGTCAGTTGTTCCTGAAGTAAGTGACTTGTTAGCTGAAAGGTTAGCAGCCTTACGAGTTTTGGATAATGAAAACAAACGTGTAGGTCGCAAGTTTATTTCACAACAGACTAATTTTTCTGAACGAACTGTTCGAACGATATTAGAGATGTTAAAAAGTAATTCATTAGTATCGGTTAATCGAAGTGGAGTAAAATTGACTCAACAAGGTAGTGACTTAGTTGTGATGATCGATGAGCATTTGCTTAATCAGAAACAACATAAGTTTTACGAACTTGAAGAAGCTGTTAAGAGAAAGCTTAATATAGATCATTGTCGAATTGTACCGGGTGATGCGGACATAGATTCGTCTGTGTACCAATTCATGGGACAAGTTGCACAAATGGTTTTAGACAAACATTTACCTAAAGGCGATAATGTTATTGCTGTAACAGGTGGATCCACACTGTCAAAAGTTGGGGATTCATTCACTCCAGAATTATCAGATGGTAGAAGTATTACATTTGTTCCTTCACGAGGCGGATTGGGTAATTCAATTAATATTCAATCTAACAGTGTAGGTAGTTTAATGGCTCAACGAACAAATTCTAATTATATTCCGTTGTTTATTCCTGAGAATTTGGGGAAAGAAACATCAGAAATATTGCTCAAAGACCCGCTGATTAAAGGGGTTATTGATATGAGTAAGAGTGCAAATTGTTTGTTATTAAGCATTGGAACTGCTAATGTAATGGCAGAACGTAGAGATATTACTAGTGAACAACAAGAAATAATAGAAAATGGTCACGCCGTTGGGGAAGCATTTGGTATATTTTTCGATACTTACGGAGAAACGGTATTACGTTATCCTAGGATAGGTTTGAAATTGAAAGATTTAACAAATATACCTTTGTTACTTACAATAGTGGGAGGATCTTCTAAGGCGAAAGCTGTAGAAGCGTTCTTTCAAAAAGCACCTAATCACGGATGGTTAATTTGTGATGAAGGTTTAGCAAATATGGTTTTAAATGGGGAGACCCTTTGAAATAAAATCCTTAAGGAGGAATTTTTTTATGGCAGTAAAAGTTGGTATTAATGGTTTTGGACGTATCGGACGTTTAGTATTCCGTCGTATCTTAGAAACTAATTCAGATTTAGAGGTAGTTGCAGTTAACGATTTAACTGATAACGATAACTTAGCATATTTATTAAAATATGATACAGCTCACGGACGTTTTGACCATGATGTTGAATTACAAGGTGAAAGTTTAGTTGTAGATGGTAAAGAAATTAAAGTATTTGCAGAAAAAGATGCAAACAACTTACCATGGGGAGACCTAGGTGTTGACATCGTAATCGAAAGTACTGGATTCTATACTTCAGCAGAAAAATCACAAGCACATATCAATGCAGGTGCTAAACGTGTTGTTATCTCTGCTCCAGCTAAAGATGCTGATACTAAAACAGTTGTATTCGGTGTTAACGAAGATATCTTAACTTCAGAAGACGTTATCGTATCTGCTGCATCTTGTACAACTAACTCATTAGCTCCAGTAGTTAATGTTTTACATAACGAATACGGAATTAAAGCTGGTAACATGGTTACAGTTCATGCTTACACTGCTACACAAGTATTACAAGATAGCCCAAGCGGAAGCTTCCGTGATGGACGTGCAGCTGCACAAAACATCATCCCATCATCTACTGGTGCTGCTAAAGCAATCGGTAAAGTAATCCCAGAAGTTAACGGATTATTAGATGGTTCAGCTTTACGTGTACCAACAATCACTGGTTCACATACAATCTTCTATACTTTATTAGAGAAAAACACAACTGTTGAAGAAATCAACGCAGCTATGAAAAAAGCTTCAAACGACTCATTTGCATACAATGAAGATGAAATCGTTTCTGCTGACATTATTTCGACACATGCAGGATCAATCTTTGATGCTACATTAACTGAAATTCAAGAAGCTAAAGATGGATCTCAATTAGTTAAGACTGTTGCTTGGTATGATAACGAAGCTGGTTTCGTAGGAAACATGGTTCGTACTTTAGAATACTTCGCTAATTTATAATTAATTGCATAGCGTTTATACCTAAGCGTCTATCCAAAATAGCGGGGAGGCTGACGCTTCCCCGCTATTATTTTTTAAGTACTTTATATAGGAGGATATATAATGGCAAAGAAAACTTTAAATGATATTCAAGTGAATGGTAAGACAGTCTTAGTCCGCGTTGATTTTAACGTACCTATGGCTGACGGAAAGATTACTAACGATAACCGTATCGAAGCAGCTTTACCAACAATCAACTTCTTATTAGAAAACAATGCAAAAGTTGTATTATTTTCTCACTTAGGACGTATTAAAACTGAGGAAGATAAAGCTAACAATAGTTTAGAAGCAGTTGCTAAGCGTTTAAGCGAGTTATTAAATAAAGATGTTCTTTTCTCAGACAAAACACGTGGAGAAGAACTTGAACAAGCTGTAGCTAACTTATCTGAAGGCGGCGTTTTATTAGTTCAAAACACACGCTACGAAGATTTAGAAGGTAAGAAAGAGTCTGGAAATGATCCTGAATTAGGTAAATACTGGGCGTCATTAGGTGACTTATTCGTTAACGATGCATTTGGAACGACTCACCGTGCTCACGCTTCTAACGTAGGAATTGCATCAAACTTAGAATCAGCAGTAGGATTCTTAGTAGAAAAAGAATTGAAATTCTTAGGTGAAGCTGTTGATAAACCAGTTCGCCCGTTTGTAGCAATCTTAGGTGGTGCGAAAGTATCTGATAAGATTAAAGTAATTGAATCTTTATTAGAAAAAGCTGATAAAGTAATTATCGGTGGAGGAATGGCTTATACATTCTTAAAAGCACAAGGAAAAGAAGTTGGTACATCTTTATTAGAAGAAGACCGTATTCCTTTAGCTAAAGCATTGTTAGAAACTGCTGGAGATAAGATTGTTTTACCAGTAGATGTTGTTATTGCTGATGACTTCTCTAACGAAGCTAACACTGATGTTGTTTCAGTTGATGATATTCCTGCTGACTGGCAAGGATTAGACTGCGGACCAGAATCAGTTAAAGTATTTGAAGATGTATTAAAAGATGCTAAGACAGTAGTATGGAACGGACCAATGGGTGTATTCGAGATGGAATCTTTCGCTCAAGGTACAATTGGTGTTTGTGAAGCTATTGCTAACCTTGAAGACGCTACTACAATCGTTGGTGGTGGAGATTCAGCAACAGCTGTTGCTCAATTAGGTTATGAAGATAAATTCTCACACATCTCAACAGGTGGAGGAGCTTCATTAAACTATCTTGAAGGAACTGAATTACCTGGTGTTACAGCCATTGATGAAAAATAACTAATAGTCTTTAAATTAAGGAGAATATAATTTATGTCACGTAAACCAATTATTGCTGGTAACTGGAAAATGAACAAAACTGCTCAAGAAGCTGCTGATTTTGTTGAAGCTGTTAAAGGAAGAATTCCTTCTGCAGATGCTGTTGATTCAGTAGTAGGTGCACCAGCACTGTTTTTAGAAACAATTAAACGCTTAAGCGAAGGTACAGAGTTAAGAACTGCTGCTCAAAACAGCTACTTCGAAGATGAAGGTGCTTTTACTGGTGAAACAAGTCCTAAAGCTCTTGCTGATTTAGGTGTTGAATATGTAATTATCGGACACTCTGAACGTAGAGAATACTTTGGAGAAACTGATCAAGACATTAACAAAAAAGCAAAAGCAATTTTACGTAACGGTATGTTACCAATCATTTGTTGTGGTGAAACACTAGAACAACGTGAAGCTGGAGAAACTGCTGAGTTCGTATCTGGTCAAGTTAAAGCAGCTTTAGAAGGTTTAACTGAAGAGCAAATCGCTTCATCAGTTGTTGCTTACGAGCCTATCTGGGCAATCGGAACTGGTAAATCATCATCTGCTGAATTAGCAAACGAAACTTGTGGAGTAGTACGTAAAGCAATTGCTGAAGTAACTTCAGAAGCAACTGCTGAAAAAGTACGTATTCAATACGGTGGATCTGTTAAGCCAAACAATATCGCTGAATATATGGCACAAGAACATATTGACGGTGCATTAGTTGGTGGAGCAAGTTTAGAAGCTGATTCATTCATCGATTTATTGGAGGCTGTAAAATAATGAGTAAAGTCCCATATGCCTTAATTATCTTAGACGGATTCGCGATTCGCGATGAAGTTAGTGGTAATGCGGTAAAAGCAGCGAAAAAACCTAACTTTGATCGTTATTGGAATCAGTTTCCACATAACCAATTAAAAGCATCAGGGCATGACGTAGGCTTACCTGATGGTCAAATGGGGAACTCTGAAGTTGGTCACTTGAACATTGGTGCAGGTCGTATCGTGTATCAATCTTTAACTCGTATTAACTTAGCGATTGAAGACGAATCATTTTACGAAGTCCCAGAATTAGTTAAAGCAGTTGAAGAAGCGAAAGCTAAAGGGACTGCATTACACTTGATGGGGTTATTATCTGATGGTGGTGTCCACTCTCATTATGAGCATTTAATTGCTCTAGTTAAATTAGCTAAAAAACACGGTTTAGAAAAAGTATATGTTCATGGATTCTTAGATGGACGTGATGTTGGACCGAAAACATCATTGAAATACATTGAAGATTCAGAGAAAGCATTTAAAGAAATTGGAGTAGGGCAATTCGCTACAATTTCAGGTCGTTACTATGCAATGGATCGTGATAACCGTTGGGAACGCGTTCAGTTAGCATATGACGCAATTGTGCATGGTGAAGGTAGAAATGCTTCTTCAGCTAAAGAAGGCGTTGAGCGTTCTTATGACGAGCAAGTTGCTGATGAATTCGTAGTGCCTTTTACTATCGAAGATGAGAACAATAAACCTGTTGGGACACTGAATGATGGAGACTCTGTTGTCTTCTTTAACTTTAGACCTGACCGCGCGATTCAATTAGCTACTGCATTATCAAATCCTGGATTTAATGAATTTGATCGTGGAGAAACAACTAAAGACAATTACATGACTTCATTTACGCCATATAGTGATACTGTTTTAGCTGAAGTTGCTTTCAAGAAAGATGACTTAGTTAATACTGTCGGAGAAGTTTTAGCGGATGCAGGTAAGACTCAGTTAAGAATTGCTGAGACTGAAAAATACCCTCACGTAACATTCTTTATGAGTGGTGGACGTCATGAAGAATACGCAGGTGAAGAACGTATTTTAATCCCTTCTCCTAAAGTTGCTACTTACGACTTAAAACCAGAAATGTCAGCTTACGAAGTTAAAGAAGCTTTAGTGAATAAGATCAATGAAGATAAGATAGATGCTATCATCTTAAACTTTGCTAACCCTGATATGGTTGGACATAGTGGTATGTTAGAGCCTACTATAAAAGCAATTGAAGCAGTAGACGAATGTTTAGGGGCAGTTGTTGATTTAATTATTGAAAAAGGTGGAGCTGCGATTATTACAGCTGACCACGGTAACTCTGACGAAGTTGTAGATATCGAAGGAAACCCAATGACAGCTCACACAACGAACCCAGTACCAGTTATTGTTACAAAGAAAGATGCAGAATTACGTGATGGTGGTCGCTTGGCAGACTTAGCACCAACATTACTTGATATGCTTGATGTAGCTAAACCTGAGGATATGACAGGTACTAGTTTAATTAAATAGGCAAAACACCTAATATGTTTTGCTTTTTGAATGAATAATTTATAGAATAGAATAGTAGGGTTTTGATTAAGTTCATGCCTAACAAATTAAAGAGGAGAATTTTATATGCCATTTATTACAGATGTATATGCAAGAGAAGTTTTAGACTCACGTGGGAACCCAACTGTTGAGGTAGAAGTTTACACAGAGAGCGGTGCTTTTGGTCGCGGAATCGTACCTTCTGGTGCGTCAACTGGTGAACACGAAGCTGTTGAGTTACGTGATGGAGACAAAGATCGTTACTTAGGTAAAGGTGTACTTAAAGCTGTAGATAACGTTAATAACGTAATTGCTGATGCATTATTAGGTTACGATGTTTTAGAACAACAAGCAATTGACAAATTAATGATCGATTTAGATGGTACTCCAAACAAAGGTAAATTAGGAGCTAACGCTATCTTAGGTGTATCTATTGCTGTTGCTCGTGCAGCTGCTGACTACTTAAATGTACCTTTATACCAATACTTAGGTGGATTCAACACTAAATTATTACCAACTCCAATGATGAACATCATCAATGGTGGATCTCACTCGGATGCTCCAATCGCATTCCAAGAGTTCATGATTATTCCAACAGGAGCTGAAACATTCAAAGAAGCTTTACGTTGGGGTGCTGAAATTTTCCACGCACTTAAATCATTATTAAGCGCACGTGGTTTAGAAACATCTGTTGGTGATGAAGGTGGATTCGCACCTCGCTTCGAAGGAACGGAAGACGGTGTTGAAACAATCTTAGAAGCTATCAAAAAAGCTGGTTTAGAACCAGGTAAAGATGTTTACCTAGGATTTGACTGTGCTTCATCTGAATTCTACGAAGACGGCGTATACAACTATGCTAAATTCGAAGGTGAAAATGGTGCTAAACGTTCTGCTAAAGAACAAGTTGACTACTTAGAAGAATTAGTTAACAAATACCCAATCATCTCTATCGAAGATGGTATGGATGAAAACGACTGGGACGGATGGAAATTACTTACTGAACGTTTAGGGGAAAAAGTTCAATTAGTAGGTGACGATTTATTCGTTACTAACACTGAAGTTTTAGCACGTGGAATCAACGAAAAAGTTGGTAACTCAATCTTAATCAAGATCAACCAAATTGGTACATTAACTGAAACGTTTGATGCTATTGAAATGGCTAAAAAAGCTGGTTATACTTCAGTAATTTCTCACCGTTCAGGTGAAACAGAAGATACGACTATTTCTGATATTGCTGTTGCAACTAATGCTGGACAAATCAAAACTGGTTCTTTATCACGTACGGACCGTGTTGCTAAATACAACCAATTATTACGTATCGAAGACATGTTAGCAGATTCTGCTGCATACGACGGAATTGATGTATTCTACAATTTAGATAACAAATAATTATCTAATTATTTAATAAGAAGAGGCGACTAGTAAAGCTAGTTGCCTCTTTTTTTTATAAATTATTATATTTCAAGATATTAGAGCATTTACAGAGAAATTCATATAATTTATGCTAAAAACACGTTGAATTTTAAGTGATTTTTCATGGAATAATCAAACTTATGAAGGATAATGTAATTGTAGAGAAGTATAAAAGTATATCTACTTTAAGGAGGATATCTAAAATGAAAATCAATACGAAATTCAATAAGAAACTTCTCGCCGTTATGTCTATTGCTACACTGGCAAATATTGCACCTTTAGTACCATCTAATGGGATAGCAAGTAATTTGGCTCTTGTAGAGGTACAAGCCTCAAGTGAAACCAATGAAAATGATATAGAAGCAATCAAACAATCAATGTTGGATGCGACACCGATAATTGAAAGTCAATTTATGCAAATACCAGAAGAAGCTTGGTTGGAATATTCAGATCGAGTGAGTAATGAGGGTGGAGACCCAAGTACAGTTTATAATTGGGCATTAGAAGATTATCCAATCGCTTTTGAACCAGCAATTGCACACTATCGAAACTCAATGGTTGAAAGTTATAATCTTGATGAAGAGAGTCTGAATACTGTAAGTCATCGTGATTTATTATGGTTAGAATACCAGACTTGGTTGAATGCAGGTGGTCAAGAAGACTTATCTGCCTTGGCAACTGGATTAGTTGAAGAGTATGGTGTTGAATATGCAGACGAAAGTGAAGATGATCGTTTAGCTAATTTAAAAGAAACAATGATAGGAGCTACTCCAGTTACATCTGAACAATTCGATGCTATACCAGCAGAAGATTGGTTGGCATATGCGGATGAAGTCAATGAAAGTGGCGGAGATCCAAGTACTGTTTATAATAGAGCAGTTGAAGATTTTCCAGAAGTATTTGAAGAAACTTTAAACAATATACGAGGAAC
Organism: Aerococcaceae bacterium DSM 111021; assembly: GCA_020112395.1. Taxonomy (NCBI): domain Bacteria; kingdom Bacillati; phylum Bacillota; class Bacilli; order Lactobacillales; family Aerococcaceae; species Aerococcaceae bacterium DSM 111021. Next base: position 202,373 of record JACCEK010000003.1, read on the forward strand.
TTTAGTTTCAGAATATAGTTTAAATGAAGAATCATTAAATGAAGTATCAGATATCGACTTACTGTGGTTAGAATACTCAGTGTGGATTGAATCAGGTAATACTGAAGACTTTACAAGGTTAACAGAGCGATTAATCGATGAGCATGGAGTTATTTTAGATGAAGAAGCACCTGGTGAAACTGATCTTGAAAGAATTAGAACAGTGATGATTGAAACAACGCCAATTACACCAGAACAATTTGATGCTATATCTGAAACAACATGGATTGCCTATACGGATCAAATTAATGAAGAAGGTGGAGACCCAAGTACTGCTTTTAACTGGGCATTACGAGATTATCCAGAAGTATTCCAAGATACGATAGCTTATATTCGTGGAGAGTTAATTAATCGATATAACTTAGAGGAAGCTTCATTAACTGAACGTGTAACTGATCAAGAATTATTATGGGAAGAGTATTCGGTTTGGTTACAAAATGGTGAAGAGAATTTAGAGGAATTGAGTTATGTTTTGGTACAAGAATATGGAGTACGTACAACATCTAGTTCGATTCCAGATGATAATGAAGAAGATCCAGCACCGACTTTACCAAATACTGGTGAGAGTAGAACGAGTTATAGCTCATACATTATAGTTGCTGTTGTAGGACTATTAGGGGCAGTAATCTTATTACGAGATTACTTTGTAAATAAAAAAGATGCTTAACAGTGTATTGATCCGCTAGTTTCGGCTAGCGGATTTTTTAATTTTGGCAGAATTTGGAGCGTAGTTGAATAGTGTGTTAAAGTATAAAATACTTATTGCAGTGAGATCGTTTCACCCAGTTCACTCTTTCGTACGTTTAGTTTGATAGTATAAAACAAATTATGAAATATTAAGTACTTTCTCCTGGGCATAATGAATTCCCCTCTTACCTGGAAATATGCGAATCACTTCCGCATTTACATATATAATTCAGCATTCTTAACATAAAACACGACAATAAGCATCAACTTGGAACGAGATGGACGAGTTCTATATAATGAAGAGGAATTAAACATTGACGTGACTTAGAGTATTTAGATGAAAAGGAGCTCCTATGCAATATTATGACCAACATTTACACACATATTTTTCTCCCGATTCAAAAGAAACGTTTGAGCGTTATTTATCCCAGAGTAATCTACCCGTAGTAACAACAGAACATATTGATTTGTTCAGCCCTCATCAATCAAATGATGACGTTATCCCAGATTACGATGGCTACGCCCAAGTGATTGAAGCATTGAATAAAAAGTATGATAATCGTTTACTTAAAGGGATTGAAATTGGATTTACATATGCTGACCGAAAGAAAATTGAGACGTTTTTGGAAGGGAAAGAGTATGATATTAAACTATTAAGTATTCATCATAATGGCAGACATGGTTTTATGACTTTAAACCACGATGTGAAGGACTTAACGACTCACTTAGAGGAATACTTTGGCTTGATGTTAGACGCTGTTAAACACGCTCCATACGCGAATGTATTAGCGCATTTTGATTTTGGGTTAAGAGGGTATGATAATGTCAGTGTCGAAGATTTATATTCAAGTGAAGAAGTATTAACGAATATATTTAAAGTAATGGTGGAAAATAACCAAGCATTGGAATTGAATACGCGTAGTATGTATCGTTATGATAATGATCATCTGTATGACTATGCGATTGATTTATTCAAAAGCGTCGGCGGAGAGATGTTTACGGTGAGTTCAGATGCACATGTTGCAGAAGATTATCAATTACGATTCGATGATGCGTTTAATAAACTGAGAAATCACGGCGTATCTAAGCTTGTTGTGTTTAAAAAAGGACAAGCCCATTTTGTCGATTTACCAAACTAAAAAATAACCATTCTTGCGACGGCAAGGATGGTTATTTTAAAACTTAATCAAATTCTATCTCAAAGGAGTCATTAGAATGAGCTTTCCAGCACATTTGAATCTGTTCGTATGACGTCTTTCCTTCGTTTAAAGTAGGTAATTGGTCTATCTCGAAATATGCCATCCCAATCGTTTCATTGTTCGGTAAGTAATCACCACTAATATATGAGCATTCCATAAATATTTTAATAATAGTAAAAACATGATTAACAGCGTTATGGCGGTGATGATCATGAATTGCGATGACTCTTTGAGCTTTACCGACAACGCCAGCTTCTTCGAATAATTCTTTTTCAGCATTTGTTGAGACAGTTTCCGTAATATCCATCCATCCACCTGGAAGGGCCCAGCGTTCGTCATTTTCTTGTACTAAAAGAATTCGATCATCTCTCCATACGACCGCACGTGTATCAACTTTAGGCGTTTGATAGCCACTTTCGTTGTGGAATAATGCTTTAATATCGTCAAAATTACTTTCATTGAGACTAGCTAGCATTTGCCAACTGATTTCTCTAATTCTTTGGAAACGTTCCTCATCATAGACATCCTTTGTATAATGAAGTCCCGTTTGCGAAAGAGCTTGTAATTCTTTAGCCCATTCAAACCATTCTTTTGTCATATCGATTCATTCCTTCCAAAGTGAGAGGGATTATATTATTTTTCTTGAACGTGACTGACGATTTGATGAAGAATCGTAAAGACATGGTCGTCATCTAATTCATAAATCATTGATTTACCACTTCTTTTTGCTTTAACAAGGCGAGAGTCTCTTAATATTTTCAATTGATGAGACACAGCAGATTGTTCAAGTTGTAGGCTATCGACTATTTCTGAGACTGACCGCTTTTGTTCTTTAAGCAAGTAAAGGATCGATAGGCGATTATAATCACTGAGTATTTTAAAATATCGGCTCACTGCTAATATATTCTCTTCATTTTGCATAAGTTTACTCCATTCATTGTCGGTAATAATAATTTATCACGTATTAATTTAGGATGTCAAACAATTATTCTTACAAAAAAAAGCTAATAATATTACGCTTTAACATAATATTATTAGCTTATATATATCATTTAATCTTGATTGTATAGTCCATAAGCTTCAACTAGGGGTAGGGTAAAGTAGACACCTACATGCTCAGACATCAGCTTGTCATTCTCAAGAATATTCAAGTATGCTTGATTTATTTTCTCGGTTTTATCTACCGTAAATAAAATATTTTTTTGAGGGGTGACATTAATATTAAAAATTTTCTCAATTTTCTCTGGAGAAATTGAACCAAAACCACGTATACTTGTTCCGCCGTTCATGTTAAATTTCTTCATAATATGACTATATTCCTCTTCTAAATCATTACTTACAATAGATATTAACATAGATAACTCTGATGTATTATTCACTGCTTTTGGATTGACAGATTCACTAAAGGAATTCACATCCATTGATAATAGCTTCATACCTTTTGTATTTGTTACATGGAAATGATCTTCAAAACCAGAATAAATATTTGGTAAACGGTCAGTTTCAACGACACTCAGCATGACATCTTTTTGTGGAGATACATTTAACCCCAATATCTTTTGACGTTCGTTTACGAAATCTCCCTTACTAGTAAAGAATGTTCCACCAGTATAGCCAAGAGTTTTAAAAGAATCCAGAATTTCCTTGTTACGTCCATGTTTATAGGTCATAAACAATAATTGATGAGTATTAGAAACAGAGTTCCAATGATTATCCTCGAGAGCATACTCACGATTCATAGAGAAATTAATTTCTAATATGAATATTATTCCGTGATTGGGCCGATTCATATTGTATTTTTTCACCAATGATTTTACAGCAGGTCTTAAGATACTTTCTTTTTCAAAGAAAATGGCAACATCACGCTTACGGTGACGAATAGATAGTAGATTCAAAATATCAGAACCAATTAATCCCGTAGCCGGCGTAATTAAACCACCTTGTAGACCTTGCTTTATACCCTCATTAATAAAACCTTGGCCCATATCATCGTTTAAAACAGCAAATGCTATCAGCAAAGGATCTTTTTTTATGTTTGAAGTCAAAATTTTCACCTCTAATTAAGTAATCTATAGTTAATCTTCTTGTTTCCGTTCTACTATTAAGTACACTAGCCCAAGTATTTCAATAAACAAAATCGGAACCATGGCAACTAATGCTATCATACCAAAAGCATCAATGACAGGATTTGCGGTTGGCGAAGCAATTGCAATACCCTGAATAAAGGCAAATATAAAAGTTCCTGTCATAGGCCCGCTCGCTACACCACCAGAGTCAAACCCCATTCCCACAAATAATTTAGGAACGACCCATGATAATCCTAAGGTTATTAGATAACCAGGTAATAAAATATGCCATAATCTTAAATCCGGAGTAACAACACGATATACGGTGATAGCAATAGCTAAGCCAACACCTAAGGCGATAGTTGCTAAGACGATTTTTTTAGAAATCGCGCCCCCGGTAATATCTTCGATTTGATTGATTAAGACGTATATTGCTGGTTCAGCTAGAATCGCAACAACCCCTAATATGAAACCAATCAATATTACCCAAAACGTCGAGTAATTTGCAAATAATTCTGCTCCTAAGTATTGACTGATGGGCATAAAGCCAATAGAAACTCCAGCTAGAAATATAATAAGTCCAATGGATAAATAGCTAAGTCCAAAAGAAATATCTTTTAATATTTGTTTTGATTGTTTTTCAAAAACAAAGTGATATAAAAAGAATATAATAACAATAGGAATAACTCCAACAATAACTTGCCAAATACTAGAATTTAATTCTTGAATAACGATATTTAATATTGGAATATTTGTAATGTTCTCAGGTACAAAATTTCCAGATAGGTTACCATCAAAGAAAACACCTAGAATTAGCATTGCTACAATAGGACCCACTGATGAAATTCCTACTAAGCCAAAGTTGTATTCTTCAGAATCTGTTCCAGAACCAAGAGCAGCCATTCCTGAACTCAAAGCTAGGATAAACGGAACAGTTAAGGCTCCAGTTGTAGCTCCACTCGAATCGAATGCAAATGATATGATTGCTTCTTCTACAAAGAAACTCATAATAAATATAGCACCATAAAAAAGTGTCATAATTAATGAAATATTCCATCTAAAAGCAATTCTTAACATTCCTATCGCAAGAAAAACTGCTACTCCTATAGAGACGACTATAATTACTTGCATTTGGCCAAAAACTGCTTGTGACATTTCTTCAATTTGTCCACCTAGAATTGTCAAAGAAGGTTCAGCAATCGAAACAATAAAACCAATGATAAGTCCACCGGCGATTAAAAGCAATATATTTTTTCGTTTAGTCAATCCTTGACCTAATATATATCCCATTTGGTTAATTGAAACATCGACACCTAGAAGAAAAATCGCAAGTCCGAACAAAACAAACACTGCTCCGATAGCAAATAAACTAAGCTGTTCCCCAGATAGAGGTACAAAAAAGAAATGTAGGATTAACACAATGAGTGATATTGGAAGTACTGCTTGTAAAACTTCTTTAATTTTATCTTGTAACATATCTTATCTCCTTTCAGTAAATATGAATTTATTCAACAATAAAAATATATCAATGAAAAATAAGTATTTTTATAAAAATTTACTTATTAAACAAAAAAAATATATATTGTAAGTTAATTATATCATAAAAATATTTTCAATTAAGAGCTAATTGCTTGATCTTCACTATGAAAAAGATAAGCAACCAAATTTAAATAAATCATAGTTTATTCTAAAAATGCCGACAATATTGATATTGTCACTTTTACACTAATTTACTCATACCCATTAGAAGGGGGTTATGATTGACGAGTTTATGTTTTTTACATTTTTTAAGAAAAATAGTTTAAACCTTCCAATCCTAAAATCTAAAAATATGCTTTCATTCGATAATTTTGCTTATAAAATTATCGAGTTTCCTAAAATGTCCTTTGCTATACTCTATTTATGAAAGGAGTGAAACGATGTTAAAAGAACTAAATCAAGTGGTGGATTATATTGAAGATCACTTAACCGAAGAACTTACTCTTGAAGAGATATCAAAATATGCAGGTGTTTCAGATTATCATTTTCGAAAGATCTTTTATTATTTATCGGGTTTTTCATTGAGTGAATACATAAGAAATAGAAAACTTTCAGAAGCAAACAAAGATTTATTAAATAAAGAGAGAGTCACTGATGTGGCATTCAAGTATGGGTATGAATCAATGGATGGTTTTACTCGAGCGTTTAAATCTTGGAGTGGATTTTTGCCTTCAGAAGTCTTGAAAACGGGTGTAAACAAGTCGTTTCCAAAACTATCATTCTTTATTGATGTCAAAGGAGGAGAAAGTATGGATTATAAAATTGTAGAGATGCCTGCCTTTAAATTTGCAGGAGTAAGCAAACGAGTCCCTATGCAATTTGAAGGTGTAAATCATACGATTGTTGAATTGGCTCAAAGCATTACCCAAGAGCAAAAAGAAATGATGCACCAATTACAAAATCTTGAACCTTGTGAAATTGTAAATGTGTCTTATGAACACGAACATGATTTTATGAAAGATGAGGGAGAGCTGACACACTTAATTGGTGTGGTAACGACGGAGGAAAATGTGAGTGAACTTCTAGATGTTATTGATGTTCCGGCTTATACTTGGGCAGTATTTCCAAATCAAGGTCCATTCCCAGAAACGTTACAAGAGACTTATGCAAAAACTTATTCAGAATGGTTGCCTGTTTCTGATTATGAAGTAATACAAGCACCAGGTTTTTCGTTTACAAGAATGAATGAGGAAAAAGAAAATTATGCGTATAGTGAAGTATGGATGCCTGTGCGAAAGAAAACGCAGTAGAAAAGATTTAAAGCAGACCTCAAAGTATGTATCAAAACTTTGGAGGTCTCTTTTTATTGGGCTTATTCTTTTACTCATAGGATTAATTGACTACAAATCAAAAGATATATAAATTATACAGTTGATTGTTAATTAGGATTTACAGTATAATGAAAGTTAGTAGGAACATTAATTGATAATATATATAAGAAATGATATTATGAGTAATGGATATTTTATGGAGGAGGTAAGACCTTTGTATCAAGTTTTACTTACAGCTTTGATTATTGTCGCAATTTTAATGATTATTTTTGTTGTTATGCAACCATCTAAGAGTAATGCAGCAAGTATGTTAGGTGGAGGCGATGACGGACAACCGAAAACTCGAGCAAGAGGATTCGAAGTGTTTTTGATTCGTGCAACAACAATACTAGGAATCTTATTCTTTGTATTAACAATTACATTGGCTTATTTATCAAGTAAATAAGTTTTATATTAATTAATCAGAACAATGTTCAAAGTAATTCATCCTTGATGTATTACTATTTGGACTTGTTCTTTTTTTAATCTAATTAGTTTAACTATTGATCAATATCATGTAGACTTTACTTATAAAGTATTGGGGAGGGTTCATACTTGAAATTAAACGCGTTTAAAGACGGAAAGTATTATGAAGGTGAGAGCAAAGAGGTTGGGGTTGTATTATTCCACGCTTATACGGGTTCGCCAAATGATGTAAATTTATTAGCCAGAGAATTAAATCGACAAGGATTTGGAGTCTTATGTCCAAAATTTGATGGACACGGAACTAAAGATGTTAATGATATTTTGAATGCAGATATATCTACTTGGAAGCAAGAAGCAGTAGATGCTGTTGAAGTAATGCAAAGTGAGTATTCTAACATTTTAGTTTTTGGCTTATCATTAGGTGGAATTTTCGCCACTTGGTTGATGACACAATCTGAATTGAATGTTCAAGGTGGAGGCGTGTTTAACTCACCTGTCTTTACTGAAAAGCCAGTTGACGTTGAAGTTCATTTTATTGCTTATGTCAAAGCAATCTATAAACGTTTCGCTTCAAAAGAAAGCTATGATAATGATATAGATGAAATTCTATTAAAACATAGAGAACAAATTAAACAACTCGAAAACTTTAAACAAGAATTCAAGGGACAACTTCATAACATTCATCAACCGTACTTTATTGCACAGTCAGGTAAAGATGAGATGATTGACAATACAGATGCAGAAAAATTACAAAATGAGTTAGTAAATGCGAAAGTAGACTTTAACTGGTTTCCGGATAACACACATGTTATTACTGTGAATCGTAATCGAAAAGAGTTCGAAGTCGCGCTATTCAATTTTATTAATTCGTTAAAATAGTCGTACGATAGAGAACGTACAGAAGGAGGGCACAATGAGTTTATCAAGATTAGAAGAACGTATATTAGAATTTTTACAAAAAAACCCAGATACTCAATACCAAACAAATGAAATCGCCCAACATTTTAATTATCAGGGAAGTAAAAATTTCAAGAAATTAGTAAAAGCTCTAGCTTTTTTAGAGCGTATAAATGAATTAGAAGTGACAGAAAACGGTAGATTTAGAGCCAAGAATACCCGAGAAGAAAAAGCAGTGGGTACATTCCGTGGAAATGACCGTGGATTTGGTTTTATTGATTATGATCCTGATCGCCCAGATTTATTCGTACCACCAGGACAAGTTGGGAATGCAATGGATGGAGATACAGTTGAAGCAACAATTTTAAAACATGTAAATCCGTCAACAGGTAAAGGATCAGAAGCTCGAGTTGATACGATCATAGAAAGAGCATCGTCTCAAATAGTCGGTGAATTTGTAGCCTACGACAAAGAGATGCGAGATTCAACAGGGTTCATAGGATTTGTTATACCTCAAGGTAAATTTAGCGATGATTTAAAAGTTGAAGTCTTACCAGATGGTTTGAAGCCAGTTAACCATGCGATTGTTATTGTGAAGATTAAAGATTATCCTACGATGGATCAACCAAATACTTTAACAGGATTAGTAGCTAAAGAGATTGGACATAAAGACGCACCTGGTGTGGATATATTAGCTATATTATATCAATTCAATATTCCGTCAGAGTTTCCTGATACTGTCTTAGAGGAAGCACAAGCAATCGGACACGAAGTCAATCCCAAAGATATTGAAGGTCGACGTGATTTAAGGGATCGAATGATTATTACGATTGACGGCGCAGATGCTAAAGACTTAGATGATGCGATTTCATTAGAAAAACTTGATAATGGGCATTATCGATTAGGCGTACATATTGCGGATGTTTCACATTATGTGACTGAAAACTCTGCTATAGATACAGAAGCGTTAGAGAGAGGGACATCAGTTTATTTGACTGATCGAGTTGTTCCAATGTTACCTCAGCGTCTTTCTAATGGGATTTGTTCATTGTTACCAGAAGAAGACCGGTTAACAGTGTCATGTGAGATGACAATTGATTCAAATGGTAGAACCATTGATAAAGATATTTACTTGAGTGTCATCAATTCTTCGTATCGAATGACTTATACGGATGTTAACACAATTCTTGCAGGGGACACTGACTTAAGAAAAGAGTATCATGAGATTACTGAGATGCTTGATCAGATGAGTGAATTACACTTTATTCTAGAAGGTATGCGCGAAAGTCGTGGTGCTTTAAGCTTTGAAACACCGGAAGCTCAAATTATCGTAGACGAAGACGGCAAACCGATAGATATTGTTCACCGTCATAGAGGTGTAGGAGAACGATTAATTGAATCATTTATGTTAGCTGCGAATGAGACGATAGCTCGTACTTATACTGAAAAAGATTGGCCGATGATTTATCGTGTCCATGAACAACCAGACGAGGACCGTATGCAACGTTTTGCTGAATTTATTACAGCTTTTGGTGTAATTTTAAGAGGACAAGCTGAATCGATTAAGCCAAAGCAGTTACAAGAAGCACTAAATCAATTAAGCGATACGCCTTATGAAGAGGTTGTATCAATGATGATGTTAAGAAGTATGCAACAAGCTCGTTATACTGATGAACCATTTGGACATTATGGATTAGCTGCTAAAGATTATACACACTTTACGTCACCGATACGTCGTTATCCGGATTTAATTGTGCATCGCTTGATTCATAAATATATTGAGTCTACTCCTAGTGCTGAGGAGAAGAGAAATCTTGCTCAAAAATTACCTAACATAGCAGAGCATTCTTCGAAGATGGAGCGTCGGGCTGTTGAGGCAGAACGTGAGACAGATTCATTGAAGAAAGCTGAGTATATGGTAGATAAAGTCGGTGAGCAATTTGAAGGAACTATTAGTTCAGTTACTTCATTTGGAATGTTCATTCAATTAGAAAATACGGTTGAAGGACTCATCTCATTACAAGAATTAAAAGATGATTACTACCGATACGATCAACAGCATTTAATCCTTATTGGAGAAAATACAAATAATGTATATCGTATTGGGCAAAGAGTACTCATAGAAGTTGAGCGCGTGAGTATTGAAGATCGAGAAATTGATTTCAAATTGATCGAGACGTATCCAACGGATAATAGCGATTTAGAACATGTAATTTCTGATAATAAGAATAGAAATAACAAAAAAGGTCGTAAGCCAAAATCACAAAGTAATAATAGACAAACCTTTAAGAAAGTTGCAACACAACCGTCTAAAGGTGATAATAATAAAGGTAAAAAATTCCAAATTAGAAAACGGAAAAAATAACCTTGATGTAAATGAGGGATGACTATGGTACAACAGAAAGATAAACCATTAGCACAAAATAGAAAAGCGAGACATGATTATGAAATACTTGAGACAGTCGAGGCTGGTATGGTATTACAAGGTACTGAAATCAAAGCAATCCGCCAAGGTAAGATAAATTTAAAGGATGGCTTTATTTCAATACGTCAAGGCGAAGCTTTTTTGAAAAATGTTCATATAAGCCCTTATGAACAAGGGAATATATTCAATCATGAACCGTTAAGAAATCGAAAGTTACTACTTCATAAAAAAGAAATACAAAAATTAGAACGAGAAGTAAAACAGAATCGGGTCACAATTATTCCTTTGAAAGTTTATATTGTTAGAGGGAGAGCAAAAGTGTTAATTGGCTTAGCTCAAGGTAAAAATAGATACGATAAACGACATTCATTGAAAGAACAACAAATGAAACGTGATATTGATCGAGCCTTAAAACTTAGATAAAAAAAGTGCTTAAGTATTTTCGTAAAGAAGATACTTAAGCACTTTTTTATTGAGTGGACTTATTTTACATCAGGATGAGTATGTTTAAATTCCCAACGCGCTAAAATGGGTGTAATAATACTTGAGATGACAACACCTAAAGCTATTTGCGCAGTAGCACTTTCGACATACACCGCAAATTCAGGTGCAGAGTTTGCAATTAATGCTGGAACAGATACTGACATACCAGCAATAGAAGAGATTGCAAGGGAGGATACGCCATCTTCATGTAAGATACGATGTTCAAACATAATCAAAATGGGTACTAATAATGCATAGAATACAATTGTTAGAATAATTCCTTGTAGACCTGATTGAATGGCATCAAATAGATTGATTCCAGCACCGAAGACCCAACCCATAAAAGGAGTTAAGACAACGACACCCGGTGCTAGGTACTCGGCCATTTTCTTATCTAGATTACCAACAATCATCCCAAAGATAATAGGCACGAGAGTTGATAAGATAGGAGTCCAATCAACTGGCGTTGATTGTGCAATACTGAAAACTAACATTGGATAGGCAGGAACACAGAATAGACCAACTAGTCCAAAAGCATTCATGTCATCTTGTGTACCATAATCTTGTTCTAATGCTAAGTATAAAGAAGGGTTCGTACTGCAAATAGCCGTGATTAAAGCGATAGCACTAATACCAAAGAGTCCACCCATGCCAAAAAACTTAATGTAAAGAAAACCGACAATTAAACAAATGACTGTTTTAACTAATAATATTAAGCCTTGTTTCTTAAAGACAATGGAAAGACGTTTGATATCTATCCCTGCGCCAGAGCAAAAACAAGCTGCACCAATAACATAGTTTAATCCACTTGTTGTAAACAAAGCTTCACTGACGCCACCTAAGTTAGTGAAGACGTTTGGTAGAAACGTGTTCATAAGAGCGGCTAGCAACATAGGAATCAATAAGAGACCACCAGGGATTTTGCGCATAAAATCATACATGATGTATAACCTTCTTTCTATAAAGTTGACATTATTTTATACTATTACATAACATTAGGCAATTAAAGCTATAAAAAAAAGCACCAATGTTTATCATTGGTGCTTTAATCATCTACTTACTTCGGCGTTTACGAACACCCTTATTTACATCTAATAATACTGGAAGAATCATTGGAGAACGTTGTGTACGCTCAAATAATATTGGTTTAATTTGATCGAAGATAATATCACGAATTAACTTTTCGTTGACATTATTTCCATTCTCATTCAAGCCACGATTTATTGCTGATTTCATCGCTTGTTGAATCTCTTGAATTAAATCAACCGATTCTCTCATGTAAATAAATCCACGTGACATGATGTCTGGACCACTTATTAATTGTTTGTTTTCATAATCGATAGTTGCTGTAACAATAACAAGTCCATCTTCAGAAAGACTCTTACGATCACGTAATACAATATTACCAACATCACCAATACCACTTCCGTCTACATAGACGTCTTGAGCATTAAAGAAACCGGCTATGCGTGCACTATTTTTTGTTAGCGCAAGCATATCACCATTTTTCATGATGAATGTATTCTCGCGGGGTACACCTGTTAACTCTGCAAGCTTAGCTTGAATACTTAACATACGATATTCCCCGTGCACTGGCATGAAGTACTTTGGTTTCATTAAGCGAAGCATAAGTAATTGTTCTTGTTGACTACCATGACCTGAGGTATGAATGTTATTAACTTTTCCATGAATAACATTCGCTCCAGTTTCTACAAGTTGGTTAATTACACGGTTAACACTTAATGTGTTACCAGGAATTGGTGAACTTGAGAAAATCACTGTATCGTTATGCTGAATCGAAATTTGACGGTGTGTACCGTTAGCAATACGACTTAAAGCAGCCATCGGCTCACCTTGAGATCCCGTACATATGATAATCATTTCGCTGGCAGGGTATTGGTCTAATTGACGACTATCAACAAATAAGTCTAAGCCATAATCATCAATGTATCCTAGTTCAATACCTGTTTTAATTGAGTTTTCCATACTTCGACCAAAGACAGCAATTTTACGATTTGTTTTGATTGCTGTTTCAACAATTTGTTGAAGACGAGAAACATTTGATGCAAACGTCGCAAAGATAACACGACCATCAACACCTTGAATAATGTTATGAATGGATTGCCCAACGACACGCTCTGAAAGTGTGAAAGTTGGAACTTCAGCATTTGTACTATCACCTAAAAGTAATAAGACACCTTCAGTACCAATTTCAGCCATACGGTGAATATTAGCAGGTTCACCAACTGGCGTAAAATCAAATTTATAATCTCCAGTGAAGACAATGTTTCCTTCAGGTGTTTTTACAACAATTCCGTGTGCTTCTGGAATTGAGTGAACTGTTCGGTAGAAGCTAATAGATAATTTACGGAAATTAACGACTGTATCTTCGTTATACTCAGTAATTTGAGCATCACGTAATAGACCGCTCTCTTGTAGTTTATCGCGAATTAACGCAGCAGCAAGTGGGTCAGCATAAATCGGTACGTTAATTTGTTGTAAAAGATAACTAATACCACCAATATGGTCTAAATGGCCATGACTAATAAAAAGGCCCTTAACTTTATGACGGTTTTCTAAAAGGTATTGATAGTCATTAATAACGTAATCGATACCTAATAATTCATCTTCTGGGAAGAGAATACCGCAGTCTAAAATAACAATTTCATCTTGGAATTGGACACCATACATGTTTTTTCCAATTTCACCTAATCCACCAATGGCGAATACGCCGACTTCATTGTTTCTAAGATTTACTGCCATCTAAGGTTTCACAACCTCGAAGTCAGGATTCTGTTCTTTTTCGTATTCCAAAAACTCTCCTGATATTTCAGTGATGTGTTCGATCATGTATGGTGTGTTTTCAGTTAAGTACTCACGAACTTCACTAATTGCATTTGCTTCCACGAACATTGAATGTGTGGCTTCACGACGAGGTGCTTCCTTTTTTGATTCTTGATAAAAAACTTTAAATATCATTTAAATTGCTCCTTTTCATTGATTTGTTTTCAAACGAGTAGTGAATATATTGAATTCACAGCTATTACCATTTTATCACATTCATTATTTCAAGTATATCCCAATTTAGTTTCTTTCACATAGAAAAGAAAGTTCAAAGCAATTGAGAAAACTGTTTTAATGCGGAGTGGGGTAATTTTTTATTGGAAAACTGATCTTGTTAATCTAATACTTCATATTAACCATTCTAGACATAAATAGTCAAATATTTGAGAGCAAAATAATTATTTTTATTAAAGTGAAAATAAATTAATGGAAACGAGCATTTTTTACGTATATATATATAGGCTAGTTTAAAGGAGTGAGAAAATGATTGAAGGTGATGCAAAACGATTAATACAAGCGGCTGTGAATCAAGAAGTATCTGATATTCATATTTTACCAACCAAAAAGGCATATGCAATTCATTTTAGAACGAATGGGCGCTTGTCTTTATATGAGGAGAAATCCATCGACTGGGGTAAACGATTGATTAGTCATTTTAAGTATTTGGCTAATATGGATGTAGGTGAAAAGAGAAGGCCACAATCAGGGTCAACAGCCTTAATGATTGAGGAAGAAAATGTAGAACTAAGATTTTCAACAATTACGAATGTGCTTTTGTACGAATCAATTGTCATTAGAGTGCTTAAAGCTCAAAAACGTAGTAATAATCAAGTCATAACATATTTTCCTGAAGATATTGATTTATTAAGAACGTTAACCCAACGAAAAAGTGGTTTGATCTTATTCTCTGGGCCAGTAGGTTCAGGAAAAACTACAACTATTTATCAATTGTTACGTGAGTTAATTCAACAAGAATCTCTACAAATAATAACAATGGAAGACCCAGTGGAGATATTCGAGGAGCAATTTTTGCAGACTGAAGTGAATGAAAAAGCAGGCATTACATATGATTTATTAATTAAATCTTCGCTTCGCCATCACCCCGATGTATTAATGATCGGTGAGATTCGCGATGAAGAGACAGCTAGGATGGCTGTAAGAGGCGCATTAACAGGACACTTAATGATAGCCACGATTCATGCCAAAAACACGCTAGGTGTCATCGCAAGGTTACAGGAGTTGAGTATTAGCGATGAACAACTTCGTCAAACTTTAATTGGTGTCATATCACAACGATTGGTACCTAGATATTGTTATCAATGTCAATCAGCATGTCGATTAGATTGTCAGGATAAGAAGCAAAATCAAAAGAGAGCAGCAATATTTGAAATATTAGCTAAAGACTCATTGAACAGCGTATTACATAATAATCACACTTATATTGAATACGATTCCTTAAATGACAAATTACGAAAGGCATGGGCATATGGATACATTGATGAAGCAACCTATACAAAATTCGAAATTATCTAAAGAGTTGAAAATACCTAAGAATTTACAGCCTTACTTGTTAAAAACATTGAGTGAGTTATTACAAGAAGGGTTTTCAATTCATCAAAGTTTGCACTTTATGCGAATCTTAATGAAGAAACAAACTAAAGCAATTGATTATATTATATCCCAATTGGAAAAAGGAATGTCACTTGAAAGTTCTTTAGAACCTCTAGGGTATTCCAACGCTCTCATCGCTCAATTGTTTTATGCTCAGCGTCAAGGTAGGTTTATTGATTCTCTATTAGATGCTAGCAACCAGCTACAAGAAGCTCAAAAATATAGACAAAAACTCATTAAAACATTAATCTATCCCATATTTCTAGGTATAGGATTAGTAGGAATGTTATTCGCAATGCGTTTGTTCCTACTTCCACAAGTCACAAGTTTTATCTCTCAAGAAGTGTATGATGAACAATTTTTTGTTCGTGTATTAGTTCGTTTCTTTACTTATCTACCTCAAATCTTTGGAATCTTACTAGCCATCGTGTTAATTATTTATGGTTGTGTCGATTTGTATTTGTTAAAACAAACAGAAATGAAACGCTACCAGATTTTGACACGAATTCCAGGACTAAAGAAATGGGTAAGGAGTTATAGTTCATATAAAGTTTCCAAAGAAATTGGTCATTTCTTTACTGGAGGGTATTCAATCCAACAAACAATTACAGTTTTAGTAGATTACCCAATCGATCCATTTTTGAGCGAAATAGCGAATGAGATAAAGAAAGGCATGTTAAAAGGGGAAGACTTAGCAGTCATCCTTGAAGACTTAGATATTTTTACCAAAGAATTACCTTTAGTGATATACCAAGGAGAATTAACGAGTCAAACTGCTCAAAAATGCAGCTTATACTCTCAAAAAGTGTACTCAGATTTGATGAATGATATTCAAGCCAAACTTACTTTAGTGCAACCGGTATTATTCATCATAATTGGCGTATTAGTGATGTCGATGTATTTACTTATGATGTTACCAATGTTAACGATGCAAGGAATATGAAAGGAAAATGATATCTATGAAAAAAATTGTGAAGTTGAATAAACGCGGTTTTACCTTAATAGAAATGTTAATTGTGTTGGTGGTAGTCAGTCTTCTAATGGCAATAATTATACCAAACGTAGCGGGGCAACGAGATAATATTGATGAACAAGCTCGCATCAACATTGCTGAAATAATTGAAACCCAATCTAGTACTTATCAGATTGTGAATGGTGGAGAAGTACCATCTTTAGAGGTGTTATTCGAGGAAGGTTACATCACTGCTCGACAATTAGATGAGGCTACAAAGTTATTAAATGAATCAACTACTGGTAATGAATAAGACTAAAAAGAATGAACAAAAAAGGGTATACACTTATTGAATCGTTAATTGTTCTAGTAATCATCTCAGGAATGAGTCTCATTCTTATGATTCAGCCGGACGTAAATATAACAAAACAGATAGAAAGTCGCATGTTTTTCGATGAAGTCATGAGTCATTTAAAACGTGCACAACAATTAGCTATACTTCAAAGAACAATTATTTCAGTCGAATTTCATGCTAGTTTAAATCAATTAAGAATTAGAGATATTTATAGTCAAGAAAGGATAGCTACCATCGATGCTCCGGATCATATTGAGTTTTTAACGCCGTTTATGTTTTGGTATTTACAAAGTGGGAGTGTTGATTATTTTAGAACAGTGAGCTTTTATGACTCAAATATTGAAGAACGTATTTACTTAGTATTTCAGTTAGGGAATGGTCAATTTGAATTACAAAGATAAAGGTGGGTTTTCAATGATTGAAACAATTATAGGCTTTTTCTTATTTAGCTCAATGATGATTCTATATTTACCCGCTTTTCATAATGAATTGAAACGAATGGATGACGTATCTCAAATAAGTCAAACGTGGCGATTGTTTTCGGAACTTGTGGATGTAAGTTTAGATGAAGAAATGAATGAAAAAGCGAAACAAGCTGTGAATGAGCAATTAATCTTAACTTGGGAAGAATTTAATGATGAAGTGGTTACTAATTTTGAATGTGATTTAAGTTACTGCTATATATCTTTGGAAGGTGGAAGTGAGTTGTATGTTGAAATTCACGAGATTACGTTTTAAAAAAGGCTTTACTCTGATCGAAGTTTTAATTAGTCTCTTCATTCTTAGTCTGTTTATGCACTCACTCATGTTAATTTATGATAGTTATAACCGAGTAGAAACGGAAATTCGCACTGACCATAGTGCGGATTTCTTACATTTTATAACACTTATCGAGTTAGAATTAAATAATTACATTATTATCGAGATAGAACCAGAAATCATTCGGATAGAAAACAAGGGCACACATAAAGCAAGTCGAATAATAAAGCAAAACAATAAAATTTATATAGCACCTGGACATCAACCTTTATTGTATGACGTTTATGATTGGCAGTTGGTTCAGATTTTTGACAAGTTAAGCATGACTGTGACGTTTAATAATGGTCAGGTTTTTTCAGGGGTGATATCCCTTGAGAACATCGAGGAGTAAAGGGATGAAGCACAATAAACAAGGGATGGTCATGGTTTACGTTATTGTATTTATATTAATTAGCCAATTAGTGTATTGGGGTTTGTTGAGACTGAATCAATTAAATATAACCCGGTATTTAAATTTCGATGATCACTATACCGCTAGAATCCAAGAGGAGATGATAACGAATCTTCTCCCAGCAAAAAACCAGACGGATGCTTTAAATTTTGAAGACCAGCTTATGATGCGATTGAATGATCATTTAAATTTAAAAATGCCAAATAATATTCTTGAGTGGCTCGATACAACGGAGCAATTCGCAGTAGCGCAGTTAAATAACAACGATCAATATGAACAAGTGTATGTGTACACACAAAACGTATATATGCCTGAGGATGTACTTGAGTACTGTAGTCTATTTACAACAGTAAGTTGTAACGGCATCTTATTGGATACGAATCAGCCGGTGAAATTTGATTATCAAGACAACCAAATAGAGCAAAACACATACCAAGATTTGGAAGAGTTATTTGAAGTTGTAGAAAACTCTTTAAAAGAGCAATCTTTTAGGTTGATTAAAAATGATGGCTATCATCGTATCTATCAATGGATACCTGAAGATATTCATCCTATGAGTATGACGACTAATCACGGTGTAACAAGTTATTCCCGCTTGAATGGTTCTGAATCAATGTCGACTGAATTAAACCAAAGGGCTTTTAGTCGTAACGAACAAAGTGAAAGAGTCCGGTTAAATTATGCAATTCATTGGAACGGTTATCTTTTTGAAAGAGAAATCCAAGAGTAATCAATGAATAAATCGCTGTGTGAACGATTAACGAGTTACATATAAGACAGAAGTATGCGGATTACTCTCGTTTTTAGACAAGGATTTCTTCTTTAGCCGAATAAAGGCCTCTTGTTTAATATTTGAGTTATATTTGATATAATACAACTATTGATGTAGAAAGAGGGCATAGTATGAAGAATAGAATTAGTGAATTAAGAGAAGAAATGAACAATCTTAACGTAGATGCATTTTTAGTAACAACACCAAAAAATGTACGCTACTTATCAACATTTACAGGATCAGCAGGTTTAATCTTAATTACTCCTGAACATAATTATTTTATAACTGACTTTCGTTATACAGACCAAGCTCAGGAGCAAGCTAAAGGCTTCGATATCATTATCCATAAAGGTAAGATGTACAATGAAATAAATGAATTACTTAATGCAGAAGAAGTACAATCAATGGGGATTGAAGCGAATGACATGAATGTTTCTACTTACTCTCATTTAAGTGAATTATTTGAGCCCATGTTAGTTCAAACAGAAGGGGTTATCGAAACGATTCGTGAAGTAAAAGATGAAGCCGAAATAGCAATAATACGCGAAGCATGTGAGATCACTGACCAAGCATTTGAGCATATCTTAACATTTATCAAGCCAGGAATAACTGAAATTGAAGTTGCGAATGAACTTGACCGATATCTTAAAGGTAAAGGTGCATCTGGTATGTCATTTGATACAATTGTTGCGAGTGGCGTAAGATCATCGATGCCTCATGGAGTAGCAAGTGATAAAGTCATTGAACATGGTGATTTTGTTACACTTGATTTTGGATGCTATTTTAAAGGATATACGTCTGACATGACACGTACGATTGCCGTAGGTGAAGTTGATCCAAAGTTAGAAGAAATATATAACATCGTTTTAGAAGCTCATAATCGTGTAATTGCTAGTACCAAAGCAGGCATGACTGGAAAAGAAGTAGATGCTTTAGCACGAGACTATATTTCTGAAAAGGGATATGGACCAAACTTTGGACATACGACTGGTCATGGAATTGGTTTAGATGTTCATGAAGGGCCAGCTATAGCAGGAAGAAACGAAAAACCTCTGGTTGTAAACAACATTATTACGAATGAACCTGGTATTTATGTATCAGGACTTGGTGGTGTTCGTATTGAAGATGATCTTATTGTTAAAGAAGACGGAGTAGAAAGTTTAAATCGTAGTCCTAAAAATTTAATAATTGTATAGCACTTTCTTAAGAATTCCGCTACAATAAGAAAAATACGTACATTAATGAGTAAAGTATAGAAGGAGGGCTATTATGGCTAAAATAACCGAAGTACCATTTGAAACACAAGCTACAGAAAATTTAGGCGAAATTAAAATTACTACAGGTGTCTTAGAATCAATCGCAGCTCAAGCGGCAAGTGAGATTGAAGGGGTTGTATCTAAAGTGACTGGCTTCCAAAAAGAAGTAGGGAACTTTTTAGGTATGGACCGTGACCGTATCAACACAAAAATTACAACAGAAAGCGATGCGATTATTGTTGATGTAGAAATTCGTGTTCTTTATGGATTCTCAGTTCCTGACATTGCCATTGCAATTCAAGATAAAGTGAAAGAACAAATTTTATTTATGACAGATTTAGCGGTTCAGGAAGTAAATGTTCATGTCTTATCTGTTGAAACAGAGCCAGCAGAGTACATGTCAGATGAGCAAGTAGAAGAATTTGGTGAAGACTTTGAGTAAGAAAGTTGTTAAACGTCGTGAAGTTCGACAAATTGTTGTTCAGACACTTTATCAAATGATTTCTGCTCATAAGAACTTAGATATCAACGAAGCAGTTGATTATGCATTAGAAGCAGGAGTTTTCCCAGAAGAAGGTTATGATGGGATAAATAATGATTATTTCTATGAATTAATAGAAGGAGTTCGCTCTAAAGAAGCTGAAATTGATAAACTTATTGAGCCATATTTAACTGGTTGGAGTTTAAATCGTATTGCTCGAATTGATTTAATCATTTTACGTATTGCTTTCTTTGAGATATTTTTCATCTCAGAAGAGGAAGTTCCTAATAACGTAGCAGCCGACGAGGCAATAGAATTGAGTAAATTCTTTAGTGATGATAAATCACGTCAATTCATTAGTGGGGTTGTCGCAAAAGTTCTTGAGGATCAGAAAACTGAAAAAGATTAAATGAAAAAACGCTATCTATTTTTGGATAAGCGTTTTTTATTCTGAACAATATAAGAGGGTTAATTCAAATTTGCGAATAAAGTATGAATAATATTTGTTAAAATGTCGCGTAACAAGACAAAGTATTATTCTGTGATATAATCAATGTACATAAAACTTATAAATGGGGTATATATATGAAAAAAAGATTACTTTTATCAGCAATGGTTGCATTAGTAGGTGCACCATTAGCTCAACCTGTACTAAATTTTAATACGGGTAGTATCCAACAAGTTCAAGCACAAGAATCACAATTAGTTGCCTTAGGTGGGTCATTAGATCAAACTCAAGCACAACAAACATTACAGTTACTTGGTGCTAATGCAATTGACCCAAGCAGCATTCTTTATGTCGATGGAACAGTTATTAATCAATATTTACAAGACGGGTCAGGACCAGGAACGGTTGTTTACTCGAGTGCTTATATCCAAACGATGAATGAAGGTTATGGGGTACAAGTCCAAATCGTTACACCACAAAACATTACGGGAGTATCGGCAACAACTTACCAAAACGCAGCAATTACTGCTGGTGCACGAAATGCTCAAATACGTATCGCTACAGTATCACCAGTAACAGGTGAGGGAGCTTTAGCAGGTGTATACGCACTATTAGAACAACAAGGTGTGGCTCTAAATCCTCAAGATGTTCAAGTGGCTCAAAATGAGATTACTTTAGTGAACGAAATCATTCAAAATGAACAAGTAGTGATTACTGATTCTCAAGTTAACCAAATGATTTCAGAAATCAAACAAGAAGTCGTTAACACAAATATCAACGCAGAAAACTCAAACGTTGAAGTCGATAATAGTGAAGAAACGAACACAAACATCAATAATATCGTGAATAATATTACGAATAATTATGGTGTAACAGATGAGCAGTTACAACAAGAATTAGAAGCATTCGCTCAAGAATTCGCTAATACTGATGCAGCTCAATCCGAAGATACAATTGGACAACTTGAACAAAGTATTCAGGAAAACTGGTCAGATGTTTTAGCAGGATTAGAGGGTGCTGTTTCTGCAGAGAATCTTCTTGCAGCGGAGCGTGTAGATTTCACTGATGCCAACACATATCACCCAATCATCCAAGCATTTTCTGATGAAATGTATCGTGTAATTGAAACTGGAGAAGCTGTAGATGGTGTTTATAGTGATACATTTGTCTTTGAAGCGATGACACCAGAATTAACGTCAGAAGAAAAGTCTGCTTTGAATCACTTAAGAACAATTATGTACCAATATGCGGCTAATCAAGATGAATTTATTGCTTCAGGAGAGTATCAACCTGGTTATGCTAATATTAAAGAGAACTGGATAAATAAATTGAATGCGTTTGAAAGCATGAAAGTTTCAGATCCGGTATTAGCAGAAATTATTTCACGTTTAGCTGTTGCAACAGGACGTGCACCGCAAGTTTATAACTATGTGAATCCAACTCAAGAAGGATCAGTTATCTCATTAGAGAATGTATGGGATAACCCAGCAGGAAACACTGCTGATTTTAACATCTATACTTTTGATGTTGCTACAGATGAGATGAGTCAATTAGATGTCGTTTCTAATGAGATGATTCCTTTACAAGGAGCGTATGACTTTAGCAATATTTATGGCGTTTCTGTAGAGAACAATTATCAAGCCCAAGTAGAAATACCAGCAGAGTATACTATTGCTGGCTTTGTTCCAACTGAATCAGAAGAAGAAATCAGTTCTGAGGAAGAGACCAGTGAAGAAGTACCAGCAGAAGAAGCTCCCTCTGAGGAAGTTCCTTCAGAAGAAGAGTCTGTTGAAGAAACTCCAGTAGAAGAAACAACGGAAGAAGTTCCTGCTGAAGAAACATTAGAGGAACCAACTGATTCGGTAGAAGGCTAGTCATTCAGTAAGAATGAGAAGAACAGTTAAATAAATAATAATCGAACTTTAAATATTATTGACTCTGCATTTTATGTAAGTCTAATATTTAAAGTTCATTTTTGTGTATAATTCATTTAGTACACTAAAAGACCAACTCGATAAGTGAATATTACCAATTAATCTAGTCAGTTAGCTAGGATTGTTAGATTATATAAATTCGGTTATACTTAGCTTACGAACAAACGAGAACGATAAAGTGTCGGGATATAGAATATAAAATAATCTGTAGAAAGAAGGCGATATAATGTCTAAAACTCAAATCTTAGATGGAAAACAATTATCGTTACAATTACGTGATGAGTATAAGAATGCAGTTGAAAAATTAAAGCAACAAAATGTCACACCGAAGTTAGTCGTAATAACTGTTGGGGAAGATCCAGCTAGTAAAGTATACGTCGGACAAAAAGAAAAAATGGCACAATATATCGGCTTTGAATTTGATTGGTTAACATTAGATGAAACCATCAGTCAAAAAGAACTTCATGAAACAATTGAAGCACTAAATAATGATTCAAACGTATCCGGTATGATTGTCCAATTCCCACTTCCAGACCACTTAGACCAAATTGCTGTGACGGAAGTAATTCGACCAGATAAAGATGTCGACGGCTTTCATCCATATAATATGGGAAAGATTGTTGAAGGAACAGGAGAGCTTTATCCGTGTACACCAAGAGGGATACTAAGATTATTAAACCGATATGACATTGAAATCCAGGGAAAAGACGTTACGGTCGTTGGATACAGCCAGATCGTGGGAAAACCTTTATCGATTTTACTAGGGAACTTAGGTAGCACAGTTACGATTACACACTTATTAACTAAGGATTTACATCGACACTTGATAAATGCCGACGTAGTCATGGTAGCAGCAGGGTCACCTCACTTAGTTAAAGCAGAAGATTTAAAAGAAGGTGCCATTGTTATAGATGTAGGGATTAATCGATTAGATAATGGGAAATTAGTCGGAGACGTTGATTATGAGGGTGTTTTTGAAAAAGTAAGTGCAATCACGCCAGTACCAGGTGGAGTAGGTCCTATGACAGTAGCTATGTTAATGGAACAAACAATCTTATGTGCTTGTCTTCAACACCAGCTAAACATTGCTGATTATATAGATGGAGTTAATTTATGAGTGAAAGTAAACAAGAATATTTAACCGTTCAAGCGTTAACAAAATATATTAAAAGAAAATTTGATGTCGATCCACATTTACAACGAGTCTTTGTTGTAGGAGAGGTATCAAATTTTCGCTTAAGACCTAATTCACACCAATACTTTAGCTTAAAGGATGAAGGTGCGAGAATAAGTGCAGTGATGTATCGCTCTGCATTTCAGCGCGTGAAGTTTAATATCGAAGAAGGAATGAAAGTATTTGTTACCGGGAAGATTACATTATATGAACCAACGGGTGCATATCAAATCGTAATTGATAGTATTCAACCTGATGGTATCGGTGCACTCTATCAACAACTAGAACAGTTAAAGCAAAAATTTAAAGAAGCAGGCCATTTTGATCAACCAAAACTGCCTATCCCACGTTTTCCTAAAAAAATTGCTGTGATTACAAGTCCAACTGGAGCAGTTATTCGTGATATAATAACAACGATTAATAGACGCTATCCAATCGTAGAGATAACTGTCGTACCAACACGAGTGCAAGGAAAAGAAGCAGCAAGCGAAATTGTTGAAGCTTTTAATAAAGTGAGTCAAAGACAGGATGAATTCGACACCGTCATTGTTGCTCGTGGTGGTGGATCAATCGAAGACTTATGGTGCTTTAATGATGAGCAAGTTGCAATGGCAATTCTTAATTGTCCATTACCTGTTATTTCTTCAATTGGTCACGAAACAGATACGACAATGGCAGATTTAGTTGCGGATGTGAGAGCAGCTACACCAACGGCAGCAGCTGAAATAGCGGCCCCAGTTTTACAAGAAGTTTTGGCATATTTAACTCAGATGCAGGAACGTGTGTTTTATTCAATGAATCAGCGAATTCAGTACATGCGTAAATATTATGACCGTTTTGCTCAGTCCTATGTTATGACTCAACCAGAGCGATTATATCAACCATATATGCAACAATTGGATTTAGCAGTTGAGAAATTAACTAATAATAAAGATAATTATTTTACTGAACACAAAAATAACATTAAAGTATTAAAGCAAAGACTAGCAGTTCAACAACCTCAAGGTTTAATTAATCAATATCAAAAGGATTTGTCTATATCTACCAATCAACTATTCCGTAATATGAATCAATATCAACACAATAAGAGTGTTGAATTTGGTAATATGATGCAATTACTTGATGCATACAGTCCACTAAAAAGTGTTCAAAGAGGTTATGCTGTAGTGACGTCTGATGAGGATATTGTAAAACATATCACTCAAGTTGAAAAAGATGATATGATAAAAGTGAATTTAAGCGATGGTTTAATAGAAGCTCAAGTTACACGAACAACGAAAGAAAATATATTTAAGCAGTTTTCTGATTTAGAGAAGGAGTAAACAATGGCAAAAATGAATGGACCACAAAATTTTGAAGAAGCTTTACAAGAATTAGAACTAATCGTATCTCAACTTGAAAAAGGTGATTTACCTCTAGAAAAAGCATTAGAATCTTTTCAAAGAGGTGTTGAGTTAAGTCAGTACTGTCAAAAATCATTAACTAATGCAGAAAGTACAGTAGCAAAAATGATGACTGATAAAGGTGACGTGGAATTAGATGGAGAGGTTATTAATGAATAAACAAGAATTAAATGATTTAAGAAATGTTTTTGAAGTGGAGTTAGACGATCATATTCGTCTACTTAATACACCAATCGAAATGTTAAAACCGATGATTTATTCATTAAAAGGTGGCGGAAAACGTCTTCGACCTTTGTTACTTTTAGCAATCTTAAATGCTGAATCGGATAAGAATTTGAAAAAGGGAAGTTCAACTGCAGTCGCATTAGAATTTATTCATACTTATTCATTAATACACGATGATTTACCAGCGATGGATAATGACGATTTAAGACGTGGTCAGCCTACTGCGCATATTAAGTTTGATGAAGCAACCGCTATTCTTGCAGGTGATGCTTTATTAACAGATGCCTTTGGATTAATTGCTGAAGATGCAAAATTAAAAAGCAAACAAAAAGTTAAATTAATATCGCTATTAAGTTCTGCTGCAGGATCACATGGAATGGTTTCAGGACAACTAGGTGATATGCAATCAGAAGATAAAGAAATAAGTTTAGAGAAATTAAACAAAATACATGAGTATAAAACCGGTAAATTATTCACATTTGCTACACAAGCTGCCGCAATAATAGGTGAATACAGTTCTGAAGTTGAAGAGTTATTAGTGAAGTTTGGTGAAACATTTGGCGTTCTTTACCAAATTCATAATGACTTGTTAGATGTCATTGATGATAGCAACCAATCTGGTAAAGGGCATTCGAGTGATGAGAACAATAACAAATCTACTTACCCTAACTTAATCGGTTTAGATGCATCAATACAAGCTTTAAGTGATGAACGAGAAAAAGCCGTAGACATCATCGAAAAAGTCACAAAATTAAGCGGAAATGATTATAGTATCTTAAATACGTTTTTATCATTTACCGATTTGGACTGAGGAATCTTATGAAAAAAGAGCGATTAGATAAATTAGTAGTCCAATCTGGACTAACTGATACACGTGAACAAGCAAAACGGTTAATTATGGCAGGCCAAATTTATGATGCAAATAATCAACGCTATGATAAGCCAGGTGAAAAGATTGATATGACGAAAGAACTTCATATCAAAGGTAAAAAAATACCATATGTAAGTCGTGGAGGTCTCAAGTTAGAGAAAGCGATTAAACATTTCGGTATAGATATGACTGATCAAATATTATTAGATATTGGTGCATCTACAGGTGGGTTTACGGATGCTGCGCTTCAAAATGGGGCAAAACTAAGCTATGCTTTAGATGTAGGATATAATCAATTAGCATATAAATTACGACAAGATGATCGAGTTGTTGTTATGGAACGACAAAACTTCCGTCATTCAGTACCAGACGACTTTACAGAAGGTACACCGACAATTGCGAGTATTGATGTATCATTTATTTCGCTTGGTTTAATTTTACCACCACTGATTCCAATCTTAGAAGAAGGTGGTTCAGTCCTAGTGTTAATAAAACCACAATTTGAGGCTGGTCCAGATAGAATAGGTAAAAAAGGAATCATCAAAGATATGAAAGTGCATAAGGATGTCGTTCATGAAGTCATTGATATGATGTGTAGAATCGGATATGAATTAGAAAACTTAACTTACTCACCAATTACGGGTGGAGAAGGAAATATTGAGTTTTTAGCACATATTATTAACTCAAAACAATTAAACAATAATAGTAAAGAAAAGATAAATATAGATGAGGTAGTGCAATCCGCACACGATAATTTATAAAACCAATGGGGTGAAGTCATGCTACAAAGTTTAACGATTGAAAATTTTGCGATAATAGAAGAAGTGAATATTGATTTTACCGAGGGAATGACTGTTTTATCAGGTGAGACTGGAGCAGGTAAATCAATCATTATTGATGCATTAGGTATTCTTTGTGGAGGGCGTGGATCAAGCGAGTACATTCGACACGGGGATGATAAGTTGTTAATAGAAGGTTTATTTACGTTTGATAACTTACCAGATGGATTAGAATCATCGCTTTTAAATTTTGGCTTGAATATTGATATTATGATGGATGGACTAATTATTCGACGCGAAATCAATAAATCAGGTAAAAACACCATTAGAATTAATGGTCAACTAGCTAACGTCACTCTATTGAAAGACATTGGTAACTATCTTGTTGATATTCATGGACAAAATGAACATCAAGAACTACTAGATAGAACGAAGCATTTATCTTTGCTAGATAATTATGGAAATAAACGAATTAATGAAGCATTATCAGAGTATCAAGAAGCATACTATTCGTATAATAAATTAAGAAAAGAATGGTTAGAAGCGCAACAATCAGATTCTAATGACCGACAACGGGTAAATTTCTTAGAATTTCAAATTGAAGAGATTGAAGCAGCTGAGCTAGTTATTGGTGAGGATGAAGAATTAGAGACGATAAGTAAGAAGTTGCAACATGCTCAACAAATTAATCAGAATATGAGCATGATGACTAACATCTTAAGTGAATCTGATCAAAGTATAATCACCCAGCTAGACCAAGTGTTGGTATTATTAGACGAAATTAAAGATTATCAACCTGAGATAGCAGCAATACAAGAGGGAATGACTACCACTAGATTCGATATAGAAGAATATGCACATCAATTAGCTTCTCTTGATTATGAACTAGATAATGAGAATCAGACAATTGATCAAGTAGAGAATCGATTGGGTGAATTAAGTCGCTTGAAGCGTAAGTATGGTATGGAACTGGCAGAGATATTAGATTACTACAACGAAATATCAGAAGAAGTATATCAAATTCTACACAGAGAAAGTTATTTGGAAGAATTAGAAGAACAGCTAACTGAAGCTTATTCGAGTGTGTTAGAAAAAGCGAATCAACTGAATGATAAACGAAAAGTGATTGCTGAAGATTTGGTATTGGCAATCGAATTGGAATTGAAAGACTTGTATATGGAAAATAGTCGTTTCACCGTTCGCTTTACTGAACCAGTCGTTGATACAGAATTGAAATTAATGAATGTAAAAGAATTAGTCAGATTTACGCCTAATGGATTTAATCTGATTGAGTTTTATGTGGCAACTAATGTGGGGGAAGGCCAAAAGCCACTTGTTCAAGTTGCGAGTGGTGGAGAATTATCTCGGTTTATGCTCGCATTAAAAACAGTTTTCAGTCGGGAAACCTCTCCAAAGGTAATGGTATTCGATGAGATAGATACGGGTGTATCTGGACGAGTAGGGCAAGCCATTGCTGAAAAAATACGTGAAGTATCTAATTCACATCAAGTGTTTTGTATTACACATCTTCCACAAGTTGCAGCAATATCGAATAAACAACTCTATATCTTTAAGCAAGTAGAAGATCAGAAAACCTCAACGAATGTCAAGCAATTATCATCTAATGAACGTATAGAAGCAATTGCATTAATGCTTTCCGGAAGAGAAATCACGCCAACGTCACTTCAAATGGCAGATGAACTTTTAAAAGAATATCATATAATTAAATAGAGATAATAAAGGATAATGAGAATGGACTTACAATCAATTTCAATACTAGTAATCGGTGGTCCTACAGGCGTAGGAAAAACTAATTTAAGTATTGAATTAGCTAAACAATTTAATGGAGAGATTATCAATGGAGATAGTCTACAAGTATATAAGCAATTAGATATTGGAACAGGTAAAATTATGACATCAGAGATGGATGGTATACCCCATCATATGTTAGATATACTTGATGTTTCAATGTCTTATAATGCAAGTCAGTTTAAATATGATGCGACTGAAAAAATTAAAGAGATTCATCGAAAAGGAAAACTCCCTATTATTGTTGGAGGGACGGGTCTTTATTTAGAAGGTTTACTTTATGATTTGGAATTTGGTAGAGAGAACAGCCAAGATACTCAGATACGTAGTCAACTTGAAAGCCAAGCTTTAGAGTTAGGAAATTTAGCTATGTGGAATCAACTCAATGAGATAGATCCAGAAGCTGCGAAAAAGATTCCCTACCAAAATGTTCAAAGAACAATTCGAGCAATGGAAGTCATTGCTATTACTGGAAAAACTTTTTCTGGTCAAACGAGTCATGATACAAAACAATCTGTATTTAATGAATGTTTAGTCATTTTAAATCGTAATCGTGAAGAATTATATGATAGAATAAATTCAAGAGTACATGACATGATCAGCAGAGGGTTGGAACAAGAAGCAAAGTGGTTATATGACCAATCTGAGGGAAAAGATTTTCAGAGCGTCAAAGGGATAGGCTACAAAGAATGGTGGCCATACTTTAATAACCGCATGGACAAAGATGAAGTCATAGAAACGATTCAACAAAACTCACGACGATATGCCAAACGGCAATTAACGTGGTTTAGAAATCGTATGAAGAACCCTCAGTGGATTGATATTTCGAATGAAGACGAAGCAATCAAGCAGGCCACACATATTGTGAAATCACATTTACAAGATAATTGAAAGGTAGATAAAAGTATATGATAGAGACTGAAAATCACCCCGAGAGGGTACTTATAGTCGGAGTACAAACAGAAAAAATTTCGGATTTAAAATTCGAAACATTGATGAAAGAAATGAAAGCACTCACTGAAACTGCAAATGGTTTACATGTTGGTGAAATCACTCAAAAATTAAAACGAATTAATCAAAAGTCAGTAGTTGGTAGTGGGAAGCTGATGGATGTTCGAGATATGGTTGTTAATTCAGATATTGATTTAGTTATCTTTTTGAATCGATTATCTCCCAACACGAACATGTACTTAGAAGAGAAGTTAGAAGTAAAGGTTATTGACCGGGTACAGTTAATCCTCGACATATTTGCTCAAAGAGCACGTAGCCAAGCGGGTAAACTACAAGTTGAACTTGCTCAATACCAGTACCTATTGCCAAGAGTGATTGGTCAGGGCGCTTCATTATCACGTTTAGCTGGTGGTATCGGTACACGTGGACCGGGTGAGACAAAGTTAGAACAAGATCGCCGTGTAATTCGTGGTCGTATTCATACGATTGAAAAAGAGTTAAAACAACTTGAAGAACACCGGGAAAGAACACGTACACGTCGACAATCCGGAAGAGAATTCAATATTGGTTTAGCTGGTTATACTAACGCAGGAAAATCAACCTTACTACGTGAATTAACTGAAAGTGATACATATGTCCAAGATCAATTATTCGCAACACTGGACCCATTGACTCGTAAGTTAGAAATAAATGGACAAGATGCCTTTACAATTACTGATACGGTAGGTTTTATTGATGAACTACCAACAGAACTGATTCATGCATTTAAATCAACTTTAGAAGAAATCAGATATGTTGATTTATTAATTCATGTGGTGGATGCATCTCATCCAGCAAGTAATATGCATGAAGATACTGTTGTGGAATTACTTAAAGAATTAGACATGGAACATATCCCAGTGCTAACTGTTTATAATAAAATTGACAAAGCAGAAGCAAGTTTTGAGCCGACATTACAACCGAGTGTGGCAATTTCGGCTTTAGATAAAAAAGGGATAAGTACTTTAAAACAAGCGATTTGGGACTTATGTATTTCAAATGCGGAAGAATTTGAGGTAGAAATTCAACCAGAAGAAGCAGATTTGCTTGCTTTATATAGACAAAAAACTTTGGTGAAATCCATTGAATTTAATGAAGAATACCAGTATTATATATTGTCGGGGTATCGCCGACGTTTAATGGATACTAGAAATGGGGAATAATATGATAACTATGAAAGATTTTGTTCCTGAAAAAGAACCAATCTTAAGAGAACAAGCTAAGGCAGTCGAGTTTCCAATCAATGAAGAATTGAAAGAAACAGCTTTGGCAATGAGACAATTTTTAATTAATAGTCAAGACCCAGACATGGCTGAGAAATATAACTTAAGACCGGGTGTAGGGGTAGCAGGACCACAAATTGGTGTTGATCAACAAATTTTTGCGGTTTACTTAATGGACTATGATGAAGATGGCAATGAAACGGAAGCAATCATTGACGAAATATTTGTTAATCCTAAGATCGTTAGCCATGCCGTTCAAAAAGTTGCTTTAAAAGAGGGTGAAGGATGCCTATCTGTTCCACGCGAAGTACCTGGAATCGTACCGAGACCAAAGAGAGTCACTGTAAAATACAATGATCTTGACGGTAATGAGAAGAAAATTCGTTTAACCGATTATGAAGCGGTTGTTGTACAGCATGAAATTGATCATCTAAA
Organism: Aerococcaceae bacterium DSM 111021; assembly: GCA_020112395.1. Lineage (NCBI taxonomy): Bacteria > Bacillati > Bacillota > Bacilli > Lactobacillales > Aerococcaceae > Aerococcaceae bacterium DSM 111021. The sequence continues at coordinate 234,216 of JACCEK010000003.1, forward strand.
AGGTATTTTATTCTATGATCATATTGATGATAAAGCCCCATGGGAAGCGGATGAAGAGACTACTTTAATATAAAATTAAAAAAACTGACAACTCTTTTAGAATAGTTGTTGACAATTCAGTCAATCATGGGCTATAATATAAAAGTTGTCAGTTTTAAACACGGTCTAGTAGCTCAGCTGGATAGAGCATTCGCCTTCTAAGCGAACGGTCGCAGGTTCGAATCCTGCCTAGATCGTTAAAAATGGTTTGTTTTGACAAATCATTATAAATCTTTACAAACCTCTACAAGTGTTTATGTATTATACATATCATTTGTAGAGGTTTTTTTCTTTGTCAGAATATTTATAATGAGTATAAAAAAATAAATTATTAAAGAGGCTGGTGAAAGTTAAAATGGAATTTAAACTGATAACTGAAAATGAAAAAACAGATTTAAATATCCCAAATGAGCCATTTGAATTATATGGAAAATTAATTATTGATTTTAATGATGGACAATGGACTCATCGAGAAGAATTAAGTGAAGAAGTAGTGTTACAGACATTTCCTGATGAAAACTATTCATATGAAGAGATTAAAATCAAAGGATTTGCTATTGGTGCGTATAAAGAGACTATCTGTGTTGGCTTAGCAATCTTTGAACATCATTGGAATAAGTATATGTACTTGATGGATTTAAAAGTGTCTAAAGATTTTCGACGACTCGGTATTGCGCAAAATTTACTTAAAATGGGTTTAAAGCAAGCTATAGAGTTGGAATATGCTGGGATCTATACAATCGGTCAAAATAATAATTTATCAGCGTGTAAGTTTTATTTGAACAATGGATTTGAAATCGGAGGATATAATCATAGAGACTATGACTATACACGACAAGCAGGTAAATCTGATATATATTTCTATTTAGAAGGAAATATTAAAAAATAATGAGACTAAATTAAAAATATTTTCATGAAAAACGATGCTATGGTATAATGACATATACTAAAGTAAGGAGTGACGCATAATGGCAAACAATTATATTACACGCGTTTTTGAACAATTAAGTAAAACCTATGAGCATGAAACTGAATTTTTACAGGCTGTGAAAGATTTTTTAGATGCAGTTGAACCAGTTATTGAAAAACATCCAGAGTATGAGGACTTAGCAATCCTTGAAAGAATTACGGAACCAGAAAGAATTATTTCATTCCGTGTTCCTTGGGTAGATGATCAAGGTAAAGTTCAAGTTAACCGTGCTTACCGAGTACAATTTAATTCATTAAATGGGCCATATAAAGGCGGGATTCGCTTCCATCCATCAGTTAACCAGAGCATTATGAAATTCTTGGCATTTGAGCAAATTTTCAAAAATGACTTAACGGGTCTACCTATTGGTGGAGGTAAAGGTGGATCTGATTTTGATCCTAAGGGTAAATCAGATAATGAAGTGATGAATTTCACTCAAAGCTTTATGACTGAATTGCAGAAATATATTGGTGCTGACGAAGATGTTCCAGCGGGAGATATCGGAGTTGGTGCTCGAGAAATTGGTTACATGTTTGGACAATACAAACGATTAAACGCCAAAACACCAGGTGTTTTAACTGGTAAGCCAATTCCTGCAGGAGGAAGCCAAGGACGAACCGAAGCAACGGGTTATGGTCTTATCTACTTCTTATTAGAGATGCTAAAAGAAGTTAACGAATCATTAGCTGGTAAACGTATTATAATTTCAGGATCTGGAAATGTCGCTTACTATGCTGCTAAAAAAGCGACTGAATTAGGTGGAACTGTTGTATCGCTAAGCGATTCAGATGGTGCAATCTATGTAGAAAACGGAATTGATTTAGATATAATTAAAAACATCAAAATCGATAATCGTGGTAGAATCAAAGAATACAAAGACGCTCACCCTGAAGCTGAGTTCTTTGCAGGATCACTATGGGATCATGATATTGAAGCAGATATTGCATTACCATGTGCCACTCAAAACGAAATTGATGTCTCTCAAGCGCAACGTTTAGTTGATAACGGTATAAAATTTGTTGCAGAAGGAGCAAATATGCCTAGTCACTCTGATGCGATTAAAGTATATAAAGAAAATCAATTATACTACGGACCTGGTAAAGCAGCCAATGCAGGTGGAGTAGCAGTATCTGCATTAGAGATGAGTCAAAACTCGCAAAGACTAAGATGGACGACGGACGAAGTAGATGAGAAACTTAAACGCATTATGAAAGATATTTTCCAACAAGTTTTAAGCGCAAGCAATGATTATAATTTAGATCATGACTATGCGTCAGGAGCAGATATTGCTTCTTTCGAAAATATTGCACAATTAATGATCATGAATGGTGTCGTATAATATTTTAATTTTAAGCTATAGGATGAAAGTATACACTTTCAACCTATAGCTTTTTTATTTCTATTAAAATCGAACGTATAAATCATATTTGTGACTGACATCGCGAAAAACTTTAAGTATTTATATAACATAATATATATAACTATTATTTAAGTTATAACAATGTTTAAAGCGCTTGCAAAATATATTCCGTACAATTTTGTACAAACATAGTATAAATTGTCATTAAAGACCTTAAAAAAACTTTAATATTTTATAGTTTGACAATCAAACTATTATCGTTTAATATTTGATTATCAAATAGTTTGATTATCAAACGAAGTTGATGAGAGGTGATAATGAGTGGAAAATAGGACCGTAACACAGATTAATGAGTATCTGGTCCAAATATTTAATGAGGTACTGTTAATTGAAGAATATTCACTCAAACAAAGTGAGTTTTCTGATTTAACTATCAAAGAGATGCATACCATTGAAGCAATCGGTCTTGAAGGAGATTTAAGTTCATCACAAGTCGCAGAGAAATTATCTGTTACCAAAGGTACTTTGTCAGTTTCCATTCAGAATCTTGTGACAAAAGGCTATGTTGAACGGGTGCGTTTAGAAGAAGATCGTCGCGTTGTTAGACTAAAACTGTCTAATAAAGGCAAACTACTATTTCGCTTGCATCGCAAATTCCATCTGGATATGGTACGCGATACTATAGAAGGATTAGAAAAGGAAGAAGCGGAGATGTTAATAAAGGGATTAGGTAATTTGCATAATTTCTTAAACGACATTAAAGAGAAATTGTAATAGAGGAAGATGATATGAGTCGAATTATAGCTACTGGAGCTTATTTGCCAGAGAAGTCTGTTACAAATACAGAATTAATCGAAGCAAATCAGCTAGATTCATCCACAGAGTGGATTGAACAACGCACTGGTATAAAAGAACGTCGTTTTGCTAATGACAATGAAACAGTCGCGTCAATTGCAACGAATGCAGCATCAAATTTACTGAGTAAACTGGATGATGACATTCGAAATGAGATAAAACTTATCATTGTAGCAACAATGTCTCAAAAAGAATACACACCATCTACTGCCAATAAAGTGCAATTAAATCTTAATTGTGAAAACGCATTGAGTTTTGATATTAATGCAGCATGTAGTGGTTTTGTATATGCACTTGATATTGCAGAGAAGATGTCAAAGTCATATCCATCTGGATATACACTTGTCATTGGTGCGGAGAAGATGAGTCAGATTTTAGATTTCAGTGATAGAGGTACATCAATTTTATTTGGAGACGGTGCTGGAGCAGTGCTTATTACCAATGATGGCAAAGGCCTACCAGATTACGATAGTAATTTATACTCTCGAGGAGATGAAGCACTATCGATTGCAGTCGAGCCAAATGATCAAAATGAAGTTTATCTAACAATGAAAGGACGAGAAGTGTTTAATTTCGTTCAAAGAACAGTGCTCCCTTCATTAGAGACATTTGTTCAAAAACAAGACAATGTTGATTATATTATAAGTCATCAAGCGAATTATCGCTTTATTAAAATGATGTCAAAAAAACTTAAGATGGATTTATCAAAAGTTCCATCAAATATTGAACGTGTCGGTAATGTGTCAGCGGGTAGTATCCCAATTTTATTAAATCAATTGGTTGAAACTAACCAACTAAAACTGGACGGAACACAATCTGTGATCATGACAGGCTTTGGTGCTGGACTTACGTGGGGCGAAATACATACAAAACTATAAAAATTAAAATTATTGGAGGAAATATATTATGTTTGAAAAAATTAAAGAAATTATCGTTGATCAATTAGGTGTAGAAGAAAGTGAAGTAAAATTAGAAACTAGCTTTGAAAGTGATTTAGAAGCAGATAGTTTAGATATCTTCCAAGTTATCAATGAAATTGAAGATGAATTCGATATTACAATTGATACAGATCAAGACTTAAAAACAGTTGGAGATTTAGTAACTTACGTAGAAGGATTAGAAAAATAATTTTCCCCGTTAGATAAAGGAAGGTACATATGAAGACAGCCATTACAGAATTATTAAACATTGAATATCCTATTGTTCAAGGTGCGATGGCATGGGTTGCTGATGCTGATTTAGCGAGCGCAGTATCAAATGCTGGTGGACTAGGTGTTATTGGGACAGGACATGACCCTGTAGAAATTGTTCGAGAAAAAGTTGAACTAATGAAATCAAAAACGGACAAACCTTTTGCAGTGAATGTTATGTTATTAAACTCGAATGCCGATGAAGTTGTTGATTACTTAATTGAATCTGGTATAAAAACCATCACAACGGGTGCAGGTAACCCTGCAAAATACATGAAGAGATTTCATGAAGCTGGAATAAGTGTTATTCCAGTTGTTGCTTCAGTTGCTCTTGCTAAACGCATGGAAAAAATTGGAGCCTCAGCCGTAGTTGTTGAAGGTATGGAAGCTGGAGGACACATTGGTAAACTAACAAGTCTGGCACTTCTCGCTCAAGTAACTGAAGTTGTATCAATTCCAGTTATCGCTGCAGGAGGGTTTGGAGACGGTCGCGGATTAGCAGCAGCATTAATGCTTGGAGCTGATGGTATCCAAGTTGGTACCCGTTTCGTTGTTGCAGATGAATCTAATGCTCACGATAACTTTAAAAATGCAATTCTAAAAGCAAGTGATATTGATACAGTAGTAACGGGGCAAATTACTGGGCATCCAGTACGTGTATTACGTAACCGACTAACCAAAGAATATTTGCAAGTCGAAAAAGAAATCACGAGTCATCCAGAACCAAACTTTTCACGCCTTGAAGAATTAGCAGCAGGTGCTTTGAAAAAAGCTGTAGTGGATGGGGATACAGTAGGTGGATCGATGATGGCTGGACAAGTAGCCGGTTTAATTAAAGAGAGACAAACTGTTAAAGAGATTATTGAAGACTACATTCATGTAGCTAAAGAAACTTATAAAGAGAAAGCAAACTATTTTGAAGTTTAATTGAAAGGATGTTTTTATATGAATTTGGCTGTTATATTCAATGGTCAAGGTGCACATTATGAAGGAATGGGAATAGATTTTGTGGATGAATTTGCTAAAGCTAAGCAAGTTTTTACAGATGCAGAAGCCGTTACTCAATTACCAATTCAGACGTGGATAAATTCAGATATCAACCAATTGGCTTTAACAAAACATGCTCAACCATCTATAGTTGCAACAAGTTTAGCTATATTTGAGTCTATTAAAACTAAACTCCCAGCCATAAGCTATATGGCTGGGTTAAGTTTAGGTGAGTATAGCTCTTTAATTGCCAGTGGAATGTTAGGATTTGAAGAAGGTCTCGAATTAATAAAAAAACGTGGAGATTTAATGTCTGCGTATTGTCAACAGATTGAAGAAGAAGCGTCTTATCAGATGGCAGCAGTAATCAATATGCCAATTGATGAAATCAAGACACTTGTTCAGAGTATTCACACTGAAGATGCTCCTATTTATATTGCGAATTATAACTCACCAACTCAAATTGTAGTGGCGGGTAGCAAAGATGCAATTGGTGCTTTTAGAAAAGAAGCTAAAAGCTTAGGGTATAGAAAAGTCATTCCATTAAAAGTAGAAGGGCCTTTCCATACACCGATTATGAGTGGTATGAAGAATGAATTTGAAGAAGTTTTAGTTAATACTAAATTTCAAGAAGGACATATTCCTGTAATTAGTAATGTTACAGTGGATAACCATTCAACTGATTCTATAAGAACGCTATTGAATGATCATTTGGTTAACCCAGTAAAATGGTATCAAACCATCCATCGTTTAAAAGAAGAAGGAATCACACATATTGTCCAAATTGGCCCGGGGAATACCCTTGCTAAATTAATGGCAAATGATGATAAGGCACCAGAAGTCATTGTAATTGATAAATTAGAAGATATTGAAGGTTTGAATAATTGGTTAAATAGTGGAGGGAAATAATGACATTAACATGTTTAATAAGCGGTAGCTCAAGAGGTATTGGGTTAGGCATCGCTAAACATTTAGCAGAAGCTGGGCATCAAGTAATTTTAAATAGTCGTAAACCAATAGTAGATGAAATACTACAAGAATTTTCTGAGTATGAGTTGGAAGTTGGGCAAGCGATTGGTGATATCAGTAACTTTAATGAAGCAAAAGAGCTCGTTGAGGAAGTCCGTGAAAAATACGGAAGAATCGATGTATTAATTAATAATGCTGGTATTACAAGCGATGGGTTATTCCTACGTATGACAGAAGAAGATTTTGATAATGTAATTAACACGAATCTAAAAGGAACGTTCAATCTAACAAGATTTGTATCACCAATTATGTTAAAGCAAAAATCTGGGACAATCATTAATATGTCAAGTGTTGTAGGTGTAATGGGGAATCCAGGGCAAGCAAATTATGCTGCAAGTAAAGCAGGGGTAATCGGTTTAACTAAGTCTTTAGCGAAAGAATTAGGAAGTCGTTCTATAACAGTTAATGCCATTGCACCAGGTTATATCGAAACAGATATGACTGAGGCCTTGAGTGATAAAGTAAAGAAAACAATGTTGGGTCATATTCCATTAAAACGTTTCGGACAAGTTGAAGAGATTAGTTCTGTTGTAGATTTCTTGATTAACAATAGATATATTACAGGTCAAGTCATTGAAGTTAACGGTGGATTACATATTTAAGGAGGATTCTATGAGAAGAGTCGTAATAACAGGTCTAGGAACTGTATCACCAATTGGTAATAGTGTTGATGCATTCTGGGAGAGTGTGTTAGAAAATAAATCAGGTATAGCTCCAATTGCTGGCTTTGATGCTTCTGAAACAGGTGTAACAGTTGCCGCGGAAGTGAAAGATTTCAATGCTAAAGAAGTATTAGGTAGAAAAGATAGCCAAAGAATGGATAAATTCTCACAGTTTGGTGTAGCAGCAAGTAAAGAAGCTGTTGAAATGAGTGGGTATGATATTTCGAGTAATCCATTTAATGTGGGTGTTATGGTAGGTTCTGGAATTGGTGGATTACATGCTATCCAAAACGGAATTTTAAAAATGAAGGATAAGGGACCAAAAAGAGTTCCACCATTGTTTGTTCCATTAACAATCGGAAACATGGCTGCAGGTAATATTTCTATGCAATTTGGTGCACGTGGAATCAGTTTAGACATCGTAACTGCATGTGCCAGTGCTACAAATGCTATTGGTGAAGCGTTTATTAAGATTCAAAACGGTCTTTTAGACGCATGTATTGCCGGCGGTGCTGAATCTACAATCAATGAGATTGGAATCGCAGGATTTGCAGCCTTAACTGCATTATCAACAAATGAGGATCCAGCTAAAGCATCACGTCCATTCGATAAGGATCGGGATGGATTTGTTATGGGTGAGGGAGCAGGAATTGTATTCTTAGAATCATTAGAATCTGCCCAAGCACGTAATGCGACTATCTATGGTGAGGTAGTTGGTTATGGATCAAATTCAGATGCATATCATATGACTGCACCTTTACCAGATGGTAGTGGAGCAGGTGAAGCAATGCTTCAAGCTATTAAGATGGCAGGTATTCAACCAGAAGACGTTGATTATATTAATGCACACGGTACGAGTACACCAACGAATGACTCTGGTGAGACAACTGCTATAAAATACGCACTTGGTGATTATGCTCATAAAGTAGCTATTTCAAGCTCTAAAGGTCATTTTGGACATCTATTGGGAGCGGCTGGTGGAGTGGAATCAATCATGGCAATCAAAGCATTGCAAGATGGATTTATCCCACCAACACTAGGTTTAGAAAATGCTGATGAAGCATGTGATTTAGACTATGTACCTGGTGATGGACGTAAACAAGATATTAAATATGTTCTATCAAATTCATTAGGTTTTGGTGGACACAATGCAGTGCTATGCTTTAAACGTTGGGATGGTGCGTAATATTGAATCAAGAACAATTAATTAACTTAATCGATAAACTAGACAATTCGTCATTAGCTTTTCTAAATTATGAGACTGATGATGTCAAAGTCGTATTATCAAAAGAAATGCCAAGTGAAACGCCAGTTTACTACACTCAGAATGAAGAAAGTAAACCAGCACAAATTCCCCAAGTTGAACAAGTGTTAACACCAACACAATTAGAAGTTACATCACCAAGTACTGATGCAGAAGCAGAAGAAGGTGTATTTATAACTTCGCCAATGGTGGGGGTTGTCTATTTACAACCTAATCCTGATAGTGACTCATTCGTTAAAGTGGGTGACACAGTCGCTGAAGGAGATACAGTTGTAATTATCGAAGCAATGAAATTGATGAATGAAATACAATCGAACCATTCAGGTACAGTTGTTGAGATTCTTGTAGAGAATGAAACTGTCGTTGAATATGGTCAACCAATCATGAGAATTAAGTAGGAGGAAAATTATGACACTATTAACAGCAACTCAAGTTATGGAAATTATTCCAAATCGTTACCCAATCTTCTTTATCGATGCGGTGGATGAATTAATCCCTGGTGAAAAAGTTGTTGCACGTAAAAATGTAACAATTAATGAAGAAGTATTCCAAGGACACTTCCCAGGAGAACCAGTATTTCCAGGTGTTCTAATCGTAGAATCATTAGCACAAGCAGGATCGATTCCGTTATTATCATTAGATGGATTTGATGGGAAAACTGCCTATTTAGGTGGATTGAACAAAGTTAAGTTCCGTCGAAAAGTAGTTCCAGGAGACGTATTACGTCTAGAAGTAGATATTAAAAAACTGAAAAGTAATGCTGGAATCGGTATCGGTAAAGCATACGTTGGAGACAAAGTTGTATGTGAATGTGAAATGACATTCATCATAGGAGCGAAATAAGATGTTTAAAAAAGTTCTCGTGGCAAACCGTGGAGAAATCGCGGTTAGAATTATACGTGCTCTCCGCGAGATGGATATTACTTCCGTTGCTATATACAGTGAAGCTGACCGTAATGCATTACATACTGAGCTAGCAGATGAAGCAATTTGTATTGGCCCAGCAAAATCGCTGGATTCTTATGCGAATCCAGTCGCGGTTATTAGTGCAGCACTTGCAACAGGAGTAGACGCAATCCACCCGGGTTACGGTTTCTTATCAGAGCGGAGTGACTTCGTGACACTTTGTGAAGATGTAGGAATTGAATTTATAGGACCAAACAGTCATATCATTGATGTGATGGGACATAAGCAACATGCACGAGATACAATGCGTAAGTCTGGAATCCCCATAACACCAGGTAGTGCAGGATTAATCTATTCTATTGAAGAAGCACGAGATATTGCGAACGACATAGGATTTCCATTAATGATTAAAGCTGCCGATGGTGGTGGTGGTAAAGGAATGCGCCGTGTTGAAGATGAAACTCAGTTAGAGGTGATGTTTAGTCAGGCACAAATTGAGACAGAGTCTATTTATGGCAACAAGGATCTGTATATTGAGCGTATTATTTCACCAGCTAAACATATTGAAGTTCAACTTTTAGGAGACAAATACGGTAATGTGATCCATCTAGGAGAAAGAGATTGTTCGTTCCAACGTAACAATCAAAAAGTTCTAGAAATTTCGCCAGCAGTAAGTCTTCCTTTAGAAGTAAGAAAAAACATTTGCGAAACTGCTGTAAAAGCAGCTGAATCCATTGGATATCAAAACGCCGGAACGATTGAGTTTTTAGTTGATAAAGATAATAATTACTTCTTTATGGAGATGAATACACGTCTACAAGTCGAACATCCGGTAACAGAAATGGTAACAGGTGTCGACATTGTTAAAGAACAAATACGAGTTGCGATGGGTGAGCCATTAACGTATAAACAAGAAGATATTCACATTCAAGGATTTGCTGTTGAAGTACGATTAAACGCAGAAGACCCTAGAGAAGGATTTAGACCATCAGCTGGTCAAATTACTCAACTAATGTTCCCAGCAGGCGGCTTAGGTTTACGTGTAGAATCTGCCCTTTACCCTGATTACACATTACCACCATTTTATGATTCAATGGTAGCGAAAGTGATTACTCACTCGAATACATTAGAAGAAGCGTTAAAAATAATGGAACGAGCATTATACGAAGTGACAGTGGAAGGTGTTCAAACGAACATCGACTTACTTGAAGCACTTGTTAGTGATGAGTATATTGATTGGGATAGAGTTCATACAAAATGGTTAGAAACGCACTATATGCCAAAATGGTTAGAAATAGAAGAAAATACTGAAGAATAAGAGGTGATGTTTTGGCTTTATTTAGGCGAAAGAAAACAATAAGAATCAATCCAATTAGTCCCGCTGAAGTAGCCACTCAAAGATCATCTATTCCAGATAATATTGCAGAACAATGTCCGCATTGTAATCGGATTATATTACAAAATCAAATTACAGAAGATTATTGCTGCCCACATTGCAGCGAACATCTACATTTTCCAGCTTATGAACGAATTAATTGGCTCGTAGATGAAGGGTCATTTGTTGAATGGGATAGTGATATTGAATCGGATAACCCATTAAATTTCCCAGGCTATAGCGACAAATTGGAGAAATCAAAAAAGATGACACAATTAAAAGAAGCTGTAGTGACAGGGAGAGCAACACTTGATGGGGTGAAAATATCTATCGGTGTCATGGATAAACGATTCGTAATGGCAAGTATGGGTACTGTTGTTGGTGAGAAAATCACTCGATTATTTGAACATGCAACGGAAGAGAAATTGCCAGTCATACTTTATATTGCATCAGGTGGAGCAAGAATGCATGAAGGAATTTTGTCATTAATGCAAATGGCTAAAATTTCTCAAGTAGTTGCTAAGCATCAAGAAGCTGGCTTATTCTACTGTGCCGTCCTGACTCACCCGACAACTGGTGGGGTTACTGCAAGTTTTGCTATGCAGGGAGATATAACACTTGCTGAGCCACGAGCAATCGTAGGATTTGCAGGGAAGCGTGTTATTGAACAAACGATAAAAAGTAAACTAACGAAAGACTTCCAGCAAGCTGAATGGGTGTTTGATAATGGGTTTATCGACTCAATTGTACCTAGAGCAAGTCAGAGACAAATCATTAGCCAATTAGTACAAGCTCATTCATTTGAAAGTGGTGTATAATCATGAGTCAAGCATACGAAAAAGTCTTAAAGGCAAGAGATTTAAAAAGAATTTCAACGATTGATATCATTGAGGGTCTTACTGATTGGTTTGTAGAATTGCACGGTGACCGTTATATGGAAGACGATAAATCAATTATTGGTGGAATTGGGATGTATGACAATCAACCAGTAACTATTATTGGAATTCAAAAAGGTCTAACGACTCGGGAAAATATTGAACGCAATTTTGGTTCAGTAGGACCAGGGGGATATCGAAAAGCAATTCGCCTCGTAGAGCAAGCTAATAAGTTTAACCGTCCAGTACTGACTTTAATCAATACTGCTGGAGCACATGCTTCCCCAGAATCTGAAGAAACTGGGATTGGTGAAGCCATTGCAGAATCACTCCTTACTTTTGCCAAAGCAGAAGTTCCGACCTTGTCAATTATTTTAGGAGAAGGTGGGAGTGGTGGGGCTCTTGGTTTGGCATTAACCGATGAGGTATGGATGTTTGAAAATAGTGTGTATTCGATTCTATCCCCAGAAGGGTTTGCTTCCATATTATGGAAAGATGCAAAGTTAGCACCAAAAGCAGCTGAATTAATGAAACTTACAGCGGAAGATTTACTCGATTTGAAGGTTGTCGAAAAAATCATACCAGAGATGAATCACGGTGTACCATTAAATAAAGAAATTATAATTAAACGGACTGTTAATGATATTAAAGAGAAGTTTAAAGAGTTAAGCCAAGTAGATGTTCATACACGTCAAGCAAAACGTGATAAACGCTTTAGATCATTTTAAATCATATTTAATAAGTGTTAGTGAATTAGTTCACTGACACTTATTTTTTTAGTAAATATAAATAATGATACCGATGAGCAGATTTGTTGATTCAAAGACTATTTTTCATGAAAATAAGAAAAGTAAGTAAAATAATGATGCTAAAAAAGTGAGATAAAGGATGAAAAGCGATCATAAATAATCAATTTAATAAAAAAGTGGCTATATTACAGAATAAAATAAATAAAATTAATATAACATAATTATTTAAAATATCTAATATGATTATAATTAATGTTACAGCAAAATTTTGTACTACAACAGAGTTTCCTTATTGAAACACATTTTCACTGAAAATATAACACACATCTAAACATTAAAATTCATAATAAAGTTTGGATAAAAATTCACAATCAGCTTGAAATCAAGATTTGTAACCGTTTTTTAATATCTTTAACACTTGCAATTATTCATTAAGCGTGATAAATTAGTAATAACTGAATAGTACAGTTTATTGTGCTTTGTATTATTCTAAATTATTTTTTAAGAGAGGAATGTGTAATAGCATGGCAAATAAAAAAGCTCCTGCAAAAATGGAAGATCTGCTAAGAGCAGATAACTTTGATTTTAGCACAGTTCAAATATTAGATAATGATGGAAAGGTAGTTAATGAGGAATTAATGCCTGAACTTTCAGACGAAGAATTAGTGACGTTTATGGAAGATATGGTTTTCTACCGCGAGTGGTATAACCGTACTCAAGCATTGAGTCGTCAAGGACGTTTAGGATTCGTAGCTCCGACTACTGGACAAGAGGCGTCTCAATTAGGAACTATCGCTGCAACAACGAAAGATGATATTATCTTCCCAGGTTACCGTGATATCCCTCAATTAATGCAACATGGTCTACCAAGTTACAAAGCATACTTATGGTCTAAAGGACACGTTGAAGGTAGTACTTACCCTGAAGATTTCCGCGCTTACCCACCACAAATTATTATTGGTGCTCAATATGTACAAACAGCTGGTGCAGCTTTAGGGATCAAGAAAAATGGTCGTAAAGCAGTAGCAATGACTTGGACAGGTGATGGTGGTTCTTCTCAAGGTGATGTTTATGAAGGAATGAACTTTGCAGGAGCTTACAAAGCACCAGCAATCTTTGTTATCCAAAACAACGGTTGGGCAATCTCAACGCCTCGTGAATTACAAACTGCTGCACCAACGCTAGCTCAAAAAGCTGTTGCTGTAGGTATTCCAGGTATTCAAGTTGACGGTATGGATATTTTAGCTGTATACGCTGTAACCAAAGCTGCTCGTGAGTATGCTATTGCAGGTAATGGACCAGTTCTAATTGAAACACTATGTTACCGTTTCGGACCTCACTCGCTATCAGGTGATGATCCAAAACGTTACCAACCAGAAGGTGCTCAAGAAGAATGGCGTGAACGTGATCCATTAAACCGTTACCGTAAATTCTTAACTGAAAAAGGACTTTGGACAGAAGAGAAAGAAAACGAAGTGATTGAAAACACTAAAGAAGCTGCTAAAGAAGCAATTAAAGAAGCAGAATCTGCACCAAAACAAAAAGTTTCAGACTTCCTGAAAAACATGTTCGAAACACCTGATCAAGTTACTCAAGAACAAATTGAATACTACGAAGCAAAGGAGAATAAATAATCATGGCTCAAATGACATTGATTCAAGCGATCACAAACGCTTTAGATATTGAACTTGGCAAAGATGACCGTACTTTAATCTTCGGTGAAGATGTAGGGGCTAACGGTGGGGTATTCCGTGCCACTGAAGGTTTACAAGATAAATACGGAGAGGATCGTGTTTTTAACACACCATTAGCAGAATCTGGTATTGGTGGTTTAGCAGTAGGTTTAACTTTTGAAGATTTCCGTCCAATTATGGAAATCCAATTCTTTGGATTCGTTTTTGAAGTAATGGATTCAATCGTTGGTCAAGCTGCACGTACTCGTTACCGTATGGGTGGATCACGTAATATGCCAATTACTATCCGTTCACCATTTGGTGGTGGGGTAGCAACACCTGAGATGCACGCGGACTCATTAGAAGGTCTGATTGCACAATCACCAGGTATTAAAATTGTAATCCCATCTAACCCATATGATGCAAAAGGATTATTAATTTCTGCAATTCGTGATAACGACCCAGTTGTATATTTAGAACATATGAAACTATACCGTTCATTCCGTGAGGAAGTTCCAGAAGAAGAATATACAATTCCATTAGGTAAAGCTAATGTTGTAAAAGAAGGTACTGATGTTTCTATCATTACTTACGGAGCAATGGTTCGTGAAGCAATTACTGCTGCTGAAGCCCTTGAAAAAGATGGCGTATCAGTTGAAATTGTTGACTTACGTACTGTTCATCCATTAGATATTGAAACAATCGTTGCTTCAGCTGAAAAAACTGGACGTGTTGTTGTTGTTCAAGAAGCACAACGTCAAGCGGGTGTTGGTGAGAAAGTAATTTCTGAAATTTCACAACGTTCTATTCTTTCATTGAAAGCTCCAATTGGATTTGTAGCAGCTCCTAATACAGTCTTCTCATTCGGTATGGCCGAAAAAGACTGGTTACCAAATGCTGATGATATCGTTGCAAAAGTAAAAGAAGCTAACGATTTCTAATATATTTAATACATAGGGTAGTTTTTACTACCCTTTGGTTTTTTGTTAAACATATCTTAAAACGAGAAAGGATGTACAAACCAAATGGCATTTAAATTTAAATTACCTGAACTAGGTGAAGGTATCGTTGAAGGTGAAGTTGTATCTTGGTTAGTTGCTGAAGGCGACCAAGTTAATGAAGACGATATTTTAGTAGAAATTCAAAATGATAAAGCGGTAGAAGAATTACCATCTCCAGTTACAGGAACAGTTTCGAAAATTGTAGCTCAAGAAGGTGAAGTAACCGTTGTTGGTCAAGTATTAATCGAAATTGACGCACCGGGTTACGAAGATGAAGCTGAAGATGAAGTTGCACCAGCAGTTGAAACAGCTCCAACCCCAGCTCCAGCAGCAGGTGGTTCTAACTTTATGTTCCGTTTACCTGAATTAGGTGAAGGAATTATGGAAGGTGAAGTTGTATCTTGGTTAGTAGCAGAAGGCGATGCAGTTGAAGAAGACCAAATCGTTGTAGAAATTCAAAACGATAAAGCAGTAGAGGAATTACCATCTCCATATGCTGGTAAAGTTGTGAAAATTCATGCTACAGAAGGTACTGTTGCAAACGTGGGCGATATCTTAATCGAAATTGACGCACCAGCTTACGAAGGTTCTGGCGATGATACTCAATCTACACCAGCATCTCCAGCAGCTGAAACGGGTGAGGATCCAGCACAACAAACTGCTGATTCAAATGCTCAACCAGCAGCATCTACTGGAACTGCAGGAGCTAACAACGCAGCAGGGCGCGTATTAGCAATGCCTTCAGTTCGTAAATTAGCACGCGACAAAGGTATTGATATTGCATCTGTTACGCCAACTGGTAATGGTGGTCGTGTAACACATGATGATGTTAACAACTTTGATCCAAATAAAACTGTCACTGCTGAAGCGACACAAGAAGTTGCTTCAACTGAAAAAGCTACAGAATCTAAAGCAGCACCAGCTAAAAAAGCAGCTGTTTCATCTGTACCAGTTTCTGAACGTCAAACTCGTGAGCCAATGACTGGTATGCGTAAAGCAATCGCTCGTGCTATGGTTAACTCTAAGCATACTGCACCTCATGTTACTTTACATGACGAAATTGAAGTTTCTAAATTATGGGATCACCGTAAGAAATTCAAGAATGTTGCTTCTGAACGTGAGACTAAGTTAACATTCTTACCATACGTTGTTAAAGCATTAGTTGCTGCAGTTAAGAAATATCCAGTATTAAACTCATCAATTGATGATTCAACTAACGAAATTGTTTACAAAAACTACTTTAATATCGGTATTGCAACTGATACTGATCGTGGATTATTCGTACCAAACATTAAAGATGCTAACGCATTAAGCATGTTTGATATTGCTGATGCAATTACTGATTTATCTGGAAAAGCACATGAAGGTAAATTAACTGCTGACGAAATGGGAGACGGTACTGTTACTATCTCTAATATAGGTTCAGCAGGTGGTAAATGGTTTACACCAGTTATTAACCACCCTGAAGTTGCGATTTTAGGATTCGGTTCAATTGTTCAACAACCAGTAGTTAATGACGAAGGTGAATTAGCTGTTGGACGTGTTGTTAAATTATCACTAAGTTTCGACCACCGTGTAGTAGACGGCGCAACAGCTCAGAAAGCTATGAACGAAGTTAAACGTTACTTAGCAGATCCAGAATTATTATTAATGGAAGGTTAAGGTGAATAGATAAATGGTAGTTGGAGATTTCGCAGTAGAATTAGATACAGTCGTTATCGGTTCAGGACCTGGTGGTTATGTTGCGGCAATTCGTGCAGCTCAATTAGGTCAAAAAGTTGCCATCATTGAACGCGAATACATTGGTGGAGTTTGTTTAAACGTTGGATGTATTCCATCTAAAGCATTAATTAGTGCTGGACATGCTTACCACAACGCTCATAACAGTGAAGTATTTGGTGTAACAACTAGTGATGTAAAATTAGATTTCAAACGCACACAAGAATGGAAAAATGACGAAGTTGTTTCTAAATTAACTGGTGGAGTTGGAATGTTACTTAAAAAGAATAAAGTAGAAATCATTAAGGGAGAAGCATTCTTCCAAGATGATCATCACCTACGTGTTATTCATGAAGATGGAGCAGAAAGTTACTCTTACAAAAATGCTATCGTCGCAACTGGTTCACGCCCAATTGAAATCCCAGGATTTAAATTTGGTGGACGTGTTATCGATTCAACGGGTGCTTTAAACTTAACAGAAGTTCCTAAGAAATTAGTTGTTATCGGTGGTGGGGTTATTGGTTCTGAATTAGGTATGGCTTACGCTAACTTAGGTTCTGAAGTAACTGTTCTTGAAGGATCTCCACAATTATTACCAACGTTTGAAAAAGACATGGTAAGAATTGTTGAGAAAGAAATGAAGAGCCGTAATATGACTGTTCATACAAGTGCTATGGCTAAAGAAGCAGTTGATAATGGAGACTCAGTTACTGTTAAATTTGAAGTTAACGGTAAAGAAGATGAAGTAACTGCTGATTACGTATTAGTATCAGTTGGACGCCGTCCAAACACAGATGAGATGGGCTTAGAGTTAGCTGGAGTTAAAATGACTGATCGTGGTCTAGTAGAAGTAGACAACCAAGGTCGTACTAACTTACCTAACATCTATGCAATTGGTGATATTGTTGCTGGAGCTGCATTAGCTCATAAAGCATCATACGAAGCAAAAGTAGCAGCTGCTGCAATCAGTGGTAAAGCTGATACAGTAGACTACGTTGCAATGCCAGCTGTTGCCTTTACTGATCCAGAATTGGCAGTTGTTGGTCATACTGAAAAAACAGCTAAAGAAGCTGGTTTATCAGTAAAATCATCTAAATTCCCATTCGGTGGAAATGGCCGTGCCATTTCATTAAACCAGACTGAAGGATTTGTTCGTTTAGTTACAACTAAAGAAGATAATGTTATTGTTGGTGCTCAGGTAGCTGGACCAAATGCCTCTGAAGTTTTAACAGAATTAATCTTAGCGGTAGAAGGTGGCTTAAATGCAGACGATTTAGCATTAACTGTTCACTCTCACCCATCATTAGGTGAAGTAGCAATGGATGCTGCTGAATTAGCTTTAGGACAACCAATTCACTTATAATATTTAATAAAAAAGAGCCAGTAAGTAAAAAAACTTACTGGCTCTTTTTTCGTGTATTTTAAAATATAGAATGTAATGAAGTTTTATAGTGTTTAAGAAAGTAGGACTGTATTTTCAAAGTAAAATAGAGTATTTTTTCAATATAAAATTAGACTTAAGTGCTGTATTGACAAACTTCATGCGAATATAACTACTTATTATATAAATATAGTATCACGAAAAAATTAAAATGATTTTTTTTTTGATAATATTCGGTCAAAATATAGGGTTGAAATCAAAGAGTATAATATAAATTATATACCAGGTCAATATAATGCTATAAGTATATAACCTAGAAATACTGTTAAGTTAGTATTTGTATTACTTTGATTTAGGTGGTACAATTAAAAATGTTGAATTAATATTTAACGACTTATTGTTTGATGTGATACAAACTATAAAAAGTTTGTCGCAATATTTTAAAAGAAAGAGGGGCCGCTTTTGAGTGAGACAAAATTAGTTAATATATTCGGTATACATGTAGGTTTTAATACACTAATTGCAATGATAGCTACACTCGTTATTGTTTTTATTGTATCAGTATTTTTCACTAGAAAACTAAAGGTTGAAAAACCTGAAAGAACTCAAACTATATTTGAATATTTAATATCATTTATTAAAGGAATAGTCGAGGAATCATTTGGAGACCAAATACAACCTATCTATGTTGTATTAGCTCTTACATTATTCCTATTCGTTTTCGTGTCAAATGTGTTAGGTTTACCATTTTTAGTGGAAGCTCATGAGATTTCATATTGGAAAAGTCCGACGGCTGATCCAATCGTTTGCATTGCTTTAGCATTAACTATGAATTTCATATCACATGTTCTTGGTATTAAAAAATTTGGTTTGGGTGGTTACTTTAAAAAGAACTATGCATCACCAAATGTGGCCGTTTTTCCAGTCAAAATCGCAGATGAGCTTATTTCAATTGCGACATTGTCATTAAGGTTATTCGGAAATATCTTTGCAGGTGAAATATTATTAGTATTAATTGCTCAATTAGGAAGTAGTTTTGGACTTGTCACATGGTTAGCTGGAATACCGTTACAAATGGTATGGCAAGGCTTTTCACTATTTATTGGAGCATTACAGGCTTATATCTTTGTGACATTATCAATGGTTTACTTATCACATAAAGTTGTTACTAATCATTAAAATCAAATTTAAAAATAAAGGGGAAATATAATTATGAACGGAATCGGTGCTGCTATAGCGATTGCATTCGCTGCTTTAGGATCTGCAATTGGGAACGGTATGGTAATTTCAAAGGCTATTGAATCAATGGCTCGTCAACCAGAAATGGAAAGTAAAATTAGAGGGACTATGTTTATCGGTGTAGGTATGATTGAGGCAATTCCGATTATGGCTGCTGTTATTGCCTTTATGTTACTGTTTATGTAATGACAAACTATAGAAAATGGAGTGATTATAATGCTTGAGTCAATACTTCAAACAGGAGTAGGTCATTTCTTAATGACCATTATTTCCTTTGTTATTCTCTTATTTATAGTTTCAAAATTTGCATGGGATCCAATATCAAAGATTTTGGAAGAACGTGAAGAAATCATTGATAGCAATATCAATGGTGCTAAACTAGCAAAAGAAGACGCTGAAATAGTGAAAGATGAAGCAAGAGAAATTTTAGCTAAAGCTCGTACAGACGCAAATAAATTAATTCAAGATACCAAATGGCAAGTGTCAAAAATGAAAACGGAACAAGTTGATCAAGCTAACGAAGAAATTGAAGTGATGCGAAACCAAGCTGAAGAATCAATTCAACGTGAGCGTCGTCAAATGCTTGAGTCTATGGAAGATCAGATTGGGAAATTATCAATCGAGATTGCTGAACAAGTATTGAGACGAGAAGTGAATTCTCAAGATCATCAACAATTAATCTCAGAGCTAGTATTAGAAATGGATGCGAGTGTTAATGAAAATAGATAAAATAAACGCTTCTATAACTGAAGATCAATTATTACATCAACTGGCTTCATCTTCTATTGATCGAAAACCAAAATATGAAGCGAGTCAAAATGATGAGCAGCGTTCTAATGAGAAAGTTAGAATTACAAGTGCTCAACAATTAACAGAAGAAGAACGAAATGAAGTTATCGATGCTGTTAGTCACGTTATTCCATTCGACAATGGTAAAGTCGATTTTCGAGTGGATCCTTCGATGATAGCAGGCATTAGAGTTCAAAGCAGAACTTATTTTTATGATAACAGTTTAAAACGTAAACTAAATGATTTAAATGGATATTTACACAAACATATTAATATGAAATAGAGGTGAAATAATTGGAAACTGAAAAATTAGCTATGCGATTACGTCAACAAATTCAACAATTTGATGCATCGCATCACCTTGAAGAAATTGGAATCATCTCCTTTGTTGGGGACGGAATAGCAAGAGTAACTGGATTAGATAATGCGATGAATGGTGAAATGATTGAATTCGCTAACGGTACTATTGGAATGGTACAGAATTTAGAATCAAAAGATATTGGGGTTATTATCCTTGGTGAGTATGTTGATATTGACGAAGGAGACTTGGTTCGTCGAACGAATCAAGTGATGCAAGTTCCAGTGGGAGAAGCACTATTAGGAAGAGTTGTGAATCCGCTTGGAGAACCGATTGATGGTAATGGACAAATTATCACTAAGAAAAACCGTCCCATTGAAGCAGAAGCACCCGGTATTATGGACAGAGAAAGTGTTGCTCAACCATTACAAACAGGTATTAAAGCTATTGATACATTAGTTCCAATTGGACGAGGACAACGTGAATTAATTATTGGTGATAGAAAAACGGGTAAAACTACTTTAGCAGTTGATGCCATTATTAATCAAAAGAATAAAGATGTTATTTGTATCTATGTAGCAATTGGTCAAAAAGAATCAACCGTTAAGAATTTAGTGACAACATTAGAGCGTCATGGAGCGATGGATTATACGATTGTTGTTTCTGCTAGTGCATCGACAATGTCGAGTTTATTATATTTAGCACCGTATGCTGCAACAGCGATGGGTGAAGAGTTCATGTATAATGGGCGTCACGTATTGATTATTTACGATGATTTATCAAAACAGGCTGCAGCTTATCGTGAGATGAGTTTATTACTTAAAAGACCACCAGGACGTGAAGCATATCCTGGAGATGTGTTCTATTTACATTCACGCTTGCTTGAACGTTCCGCTAAGTTAAATCAAGAAATGGGAAGCGGCTCGATGACAGCTTTACCGATTGTTGAAACTCAAGCGGGAGATATTTCTGCGTATATTCCAACAAACGTTATATCTATCACTGATGGACAAATATTCTTAGATCAAAATTTATTCTTTTCAGGGGTAAGACCGGCGATAGATGCGGGACTTTCAGTGTCACGTGTTGGTGGTTCAGCGCAATTGAAAGCAATGAAGAAAGTGGCTGGAACGCTACGTGTGAATCTAGCGAGTTACCGTGAGTTAGAAGCCTTCTCTCAATTTGGAGCAGACTTAGATGAGTCTACACAAAGAAGATTGGATCAAGGTAAGATGACTGTGGAAGTACTAAAACAGCCATCACACTCACCTATATCAGTATCTAATCAAGTCATTATGTTATTTGCTTTAACTCATGGTTACTTAGAAAACATACCAGTTGAACAAGTAAAATTCTATGAAGAGCAATTATATGATTATATCGAAGCGACTCACTCTGATGTCTTAAAGGTTATAAGAAATACTGGCGATTTACCTGATCAAGATGATTTAGATAATTTATTAAGTAACTTTGGAGAAATGTTCCGTACAATGCAAACAGTAGATTAATCGAGGTGATATATATTGGCATTAGAAGAAATTAGAAGGAAAATTGATTCAATCAATAAGACATCTCAAATTACTAAAGCAATGAGTTTAGTATCTACGACAAAGTACAACCGAATTGTTAACATATCAAGTAATTATGAAATATATGCAACAAAAATTAGACAAACGGTTGCGAACTTAATGCGCCAAGTGGGTGATATTAGTAACGCTGGTTATGTTACGAATAGTGATTTAACAAGTATTGTCGATTTTCATGATTTATTGATTAATCGACCAGTTAAGAAATCAGGTTACTTAGTGATTACTTCGGACAAAGGATTAGCTGGAGGTTACAACTCAACGATATTGAAAGAATTTAAAGCATTATTGGACGAAAGAAATCAAGGTGCAGAAGATATCGTTGTGATGGCTGTCGGTGAACCTATTATGAAATTATGTCGAAAAGAAAATTTTCATGTTGCACACGAGTTGCATCATTTACCTGACTTTCCGACATTTACACAAGTTCAAAGTTTAATCCAAAAATGTGTTGAGTTATTTAAAAACGAGACTTTCGATGAATTATATCTAGTTTATAATCACTCAATTAACGCATTACAGAATGAATTTCGTTGTGAGCAATTATTACCTTTGTCAGATCTTCCAACTGAAGAAAAAGCAGATGTTGACTACGCTATTGAACCTGATGTTCCAGATGTGTTAGATATACTGCTTTCTCAATATGCAGAAAGTATGATTTATGGAACAATCTTAGATGCAAAAACAGCAGAGCAAGCAAGTCGTATGCAAGCAATGACTCAAGCAACGGATAATGCAAGTGATTTAATTAAGAATTTACAATATGTCTATAATCAACAAAGACAAAAACGCGTAACGAATGAAATCATCGAGATTACGAGTGGTGCGAATGCACAAAATTAAAGGAAAGAAGGCAAGATAACATGAGAATTGGAAAAGTAGAACAAGTTATCGGCCCAGTCGTCGATGTTCGATTTCCTAAAGACGATGGTGTCCCTCATATTCAGAATGCTTTAGTGATTATTCCAAATGTCACTGAAGAAACTGTAACCGAAGAGGATTTAAATCGTGATGATGTAACAGTCGTCGAAGTATCATTGGACTTAGGTGAAGGAACTGTTAGAACAATTGCTATGAATGCGACTGAAGGATTAAGTCGTGATATGGTAGTGGTTGATACAGGTTCAACTATCCAAGTTCCTGTTGGAAAAGAAGTTTTAGGACGAGTATTTAATGTGCTTGGTCAGACAATCGATCGCCGTGGTCCATTAGAAACTGGCTATGAGCTGAAAAGTATTTATAATGATGCTCCGAAGTATGAAGATTTAGAAAGTAACTTTGAAGTGTTAGAAACTGGGATTAAAGTTATCGATTTACTTGCACCTTATTTACGAGGTGGGAAAGTCGGACTCTTTGGTGGTGCTGGGGTCGGTAAGACAGTACTTATTCAAGAATTAATCCACAATATCGCACAAGAACGGGACGGGATCTCCGTCTTTGCTGGTGTTGGAGAACGTTCTCGTGAAGGGAATGACTTAATTCAAGAGATGGCTGAGAGTGGTGTTGATAAGAATACTGCCTTAGTGTTTGGTCAAATGAATGAGCCACCTGGAGCCAGAATGAGAACTGTATTAACTGGTTTAACGATGGCAGAATATTTCAGAGATACAATGAAACAAGATGTACTACTATTCGTTGATAATATTTATCGTTTCACTCAAGCGGGTTCTGAGGTATCTGCACTATTAGGACGTATGCCGTCTGCTGTAGGTTACCAACCGACATTAGCAAGTGAAATGGGTGCAATGCAAGAACGTATTGCTTCTACAGTTGATGGTGCGATTACATCGATTCAAGCTGTATATGTGCCAGCGGATGACTATACTGACCCGGCGCCAGCAACTACGTTCGCCCATCTGGATTCAACAACAAACTTAGACCGTAAGTTAACGTCACAAGGTATTTATCCAGCGGTGAACCCATTAGAATCAACATCGATTGCTTTATCTGAAGATATCGTTGGGAATAGACATTATCATATCGCCACACAAGTTCAACAAACATTGCAAAGATATAATGAATTGCAAGATATTATCGCAATTCTTGGTATTGAAGAATTGAGTGATGAAGAGAAAGTGACAGTGACACGTGCACGTCGTATTCAATTATTCTTATCACAAAACTTCCATGTGGCTGAACAGTTTACTGGCGTTCCAGGTTCATTTGTAACCGTTGAGGAAACGTTAGATGGCTTTGAAGGTATCTTAGAAGGTAAATATGACTCTCTACCTGAAGAAGCGTTTAGAAACGTGGGTGCGATTAATCAAGTGATTGATAAAGCAGAAGAATTAGGTATTGATGTTTCCCAATATAAATAAATAATCCGATTCAGGAAGTGAGGTAAGTAACATTGGCTAAAAAACACGAACTATTACAAGTTAATATTTATGCTCCTGAAGGATTAATTTATACTCACTACTCACGAGGTGTTGTAGTGAAGACAACAGACGGAGAGATGACGATACTTCCCAATCATATTCCAGTGATCACTTCGTTAACTGTTGGTTCAATTAAAGTGAGCCGACGTGAGGAATCGATGGCGGATAACTATATTGCGATTAATGGTGGTATTCTCGAAATGCATGATAATGTCGTTGAAATTACTGCGACGTATGCGATTCGTTCTAGAGATATTGACGAAGGAAAAGCACTCATTGAGAAGCAACAAGCCGAGGCAGAATTAGAAACCGCCTTATCAAATAATGATACGGTTGCTCACCGTCGTGCTCGAATTGCTTTAAGTCGAGCAATTAATAAGATTAACGTCGGTGCTAAAAAGTTCTAAAAAACATCCAGAAACTACTTTTTCGAAAGTAAGATCTGGATGTTTTATTGTTTTAATTAATTAATTGGTGAAGTTTTTTGTATGCTCTGCTTAATACGTCATAAAGTTCACTTGTTTTGGGTGTCTCAGGTAGCGTGTCTGAAAGATTATGTATAGTTGTGATATAGTTAAACGTTAAGTTTTCAGCTTGTTCAGAAGGTGTATCTTTGAACTGTTGTGATTCATGCATTATTATATCTCGTAGAAGCGTATAATTACGTCGTGCCGAGGGTTCTTTTTTCTCGTCAAGTAAAGTCATGCTATCATCAGCTAAACGCCTCAAATCGCGAATATGTCTCGTTACAATAGTGTCATCTGCTTTTAGAAGTGAGTCATTGTTAGTCCATGCTTGAATGTCCATTTAACTGTGCCCCTTTTCATAATTGATACATTCATTGTAACAATATATACTTAGAAGAACGATTATTCTACCTTGAAAGGGAGTAAATTATGAAAACAAAGCAAACATGGATTGATTACTATAATATGGAAGCTCATCCTGAAGGAGGGTATTTTCATCAAGTATTAAAGTCAGAAGAAACCATTGATCGAAAGAATCAGTTGCCTAGAGCCTTATATACGAGCATATATTTTTTATTAACGGATTCTAATCCATCGAGATTTCATCGTTTAACTGCAGATGAGGTGTGGTATTACCATTATGGAAATCCACTTACCATTCATATGATTACATCGGAAGGAGAGTATCAACAGGTCGCTTTAGGTACGGATGTAGAAAAGGGTGAAGTACTTCAGGCAGTTGTACCTAAGGATACAATATTTGGTTCTACGGTTGAAGAAAAAGATGGGTACTCATTAGTAGGCTGTATGGTTAGTCCTGGATTTGAATTTGAAGACTTTGAATTGTTTGAAAGAAGTACACTTTTGAATCAATATCCCCAACACGAAGCGATTATATCTCGATTAACGAAATAATAATGAATATGTAAAAGTCATAAAATTAAATGTAAAAAAGAATCCCTAGACTCAATGTCTTAGGGATTCTTTTTTGCATTTAATTATTTTAAGTCTTTTAAACGAGCATTTTTAACATCAGTAATTGTTTGAGTACCAGCTAATTGCATAACACGTTTTAAATCTTTTTCGAAGTATTCGAATACGCTCTTAACGCCTTTCCATCCACCTAAAGCTAAACTGAATAGAACAGGGCGACCGATTGCTACAATGTCAGCACCAGAAGCTAATGCTTTAAAGATATGTTCTCCACGACGAATACCACTATCGAATACAATTGGTACACGACCAGCAACTACTTCAGAAATTTCTTCCAATACTTCAAATGAAGCAGGAGCTCCGTCTAATTGACGACCACCATGGTTAGAAATCCAAATACCATCTACACCAACTGCGATTGCAGCCATAGCATCCTCAGGCGTTTGAACACCTTTTAAGAATACTGGTAGACCAGAGTATTGTTTGATGAATTGGATGTCTTTTAAGTCAATTTTTTGTTTAGATTGACCGTAAATGTTATTTAGAGACATATTAGCACCTGAACCTGTAAGGTAGCGAGATACAATTGGCATACCAAACGGATATACGAATTTGTTATGCGTATCACGATCACGGTTACCACTTACTGTTGAGTCTGCAGTTAAGATAATTGCTGAAGCACCATCAGCTTTAGCTTCATCTAAGATGTTTTTGTTTAATTCGTCATCTTTACTCATATAAATTTGGAACCAACGAGGGTTACCATTTAAGCCTTCGTCAATTTCTTTGAAAGAAGCACCAGAATAAGCACTAATTGACATAATCGTTCCACCAAATTCGCTAATACCTTTAGCTGTACCAGCTTCTTTTGACTCATGAGCTAAACCATGTGCTGCGATAGGTGCCATGATAAATGGAACTTTCAAATCATGTCCAAAAATCTTTGTTTGTGTATCTGGGAACTCAACATCAGCGGCAACGCGAGGTAAAATACCTTTTTGGTTGAATGCAGAAACGTTACGACGTAATGTAAATTCATCACCAGATCCACCAGCCATATAGTCAAAACCACCAGCAGGAACGATTTCTTTAGCAAAATCTTCTAATTCAATTGTATTAACGATATCTAATTCTTTTACCTCTTGAGGTGCATTATATTTATTTTCTTCAGTCATAATATGTATTCTCCTTTTTTAATTAAAATAATAATTGTAATATTTGTGCACCAATTGGTGCGAAGACAACAACAACAATACCAGTAACGACAATAGCTAAACCAGACATTGCTCCTTGAACTTCTCCAACCTCAATTGCTTTAGATGTTCCCATAGCGTGTGCACTAGAACCATAAGCAATCCCTTGAGCAACTGGGTTTGTAATCTTAGCGAATTTGAATAAAGCAGGTCCAATTAATGCACCCACTACACCAGTGAATACTACGATTGCAACTGTAAGTGGTACAAGTCCACCAACAGATTCTGATATACCAATAGCAATGGCTGTAGTTACCGGTTTAGGTAAGAACGTAGCAGCTAAAGGATAATCAAATCTGAATAGCAAGCTAAACATTATAATTAATGCGGTATGGAATGCAACACCGGCTACTATCCCAGTTAAAATAGCTGGATAGCTTTCCTTTAGATACTTGAAGTTCTTTTCAAGTTTTATAGCTAAAGCAACGGTTGCCGGAGTAACCCAGATACCAATATATCTTCCTCCTTCATTATAAGTTTCATACGATACATCTGTTAATAATAAAAAGATAATAACGCATATAATTGCGAATACTAAAGGATTAAATAAAGGGAACTTAATTCGTTTATATAGGAAACTACCTAATATAAAGAACCCGATTGAAATCATAAACCCGAAAAACGGGGTAGCAACTAAAGTACTCATCATTTCTTAACCTCCTTTTTTTCACGTTTGTTAATCATTTTTTGAACAATCGTACCCACACACCACATCATGAGGGCAGTTGTTACAAACATTATAGTTAGAAGTTGCCACCAAACATTACCACCTAATACCTCAAACTGAGTCATTAAACCAACACCAGCTGGTACAAACAAGAAGGCCATGTTATCAGTCAGCCATGTTCCAACGTCATCTACTTTTTCAATAGGTAAAATATTGAAGTGTAGAGCTAAGAACAGAATAACCATTCCAATCACACTACCAGGTATTGCGACAAATGATGATATGACTAATGATATTACTTCTCCAATAAAGGAGAATAATAAGATCCAAAATAACTGTTTTAACTTATCCATGTATGTCATCCTTTTCAATTATGATATAATCAATATGGAGCAAAATCCAATTGATATGAAAGCGTTTCATAAACATATGATAACACAAAGCTATAAAAAAAATAAATACCGATTTTTTATCAAGCATAAATATAATTTATTAAGTGAGGGGTCATTATGAATATTAGAGATTTAAAATATTTTATTCATTTAGCGGAAAGTCTAAGTTTTACTAAGACAGCAGAAGCATTCTATGTTTCACAGCCGTCAATTTCTATTGCTTTAAAACGTTTGGAAGAAAACTTTGAAACAACTTTAATTCAACGTAATCGAGCCGTTCAAAATGTTCAACTAACAGAATCAGGTGAGATCTTATATAGATCTGCTCATGAAATACTACAAACACTTGATCGAACAAAACAAGAAATCATAAATTCAAAGGCCGAGACTGTGTCATTTGGATTCTTACCTACTATAGGAGGGTATTACTTACCTAAGATATTGCCAGATTTGGCTGAATATAGTATGCTACTTAACTTTATCGAAGAAGAAAGTTCTGAAGTGATGTTTGAGATGATACGTAATAATCAAGTGTCATTAGCGATATTATCGAGTGGCAAGCAAATATTCGAAGAGAAGTGGCTAACTCAAGTCCCGATGGAAGAACATGACTTTGCAATTTATGTGAGCCAAGCCCATAGTTTCTCCGATCGTAAAAGTATTACAATAGAGGAACTTGAAGAACTTGACTTTATTACATTAGGGAATGGTTATACACATAATACAATATTCAATCAATGGGTTAATGATCTAGACCGAAAGTTTAAGAAAGTACGCTACTCAAATGAAATCCAAACAATTAATTCTATGATTGATTCAGGCGTTTATGCTGGTTTTATGACTGATATTATTATTAGAAATCAAACTAACTTAGTAAAGATAACAGTTGAAGGAGCGCCAAAAGTTTATACGAGCCTAATTATAAATAATGAAACACCAATAACGGCGATTCAAAGTAACTTTAACAATGAAGTTTTAGCTATTGTCAAAAAAATATATGCCAGTGAATAATGATAGGCATTTAAAGTAAGGAGATACTATTTGAAAAATTACAACTATCCAATTGATACCGATTGGACTAATGACGAGATTGTTATTGTAATCACTTTTTTAAATGCAGTTGAATTAGCTTATGAAAAAGGTATTCATATTGAGGAATATCAAAAAGCATATAAACGATTTAAAGAAGTTGTTCCAAGTAAGAGCGAAGAAAAGCAAATTGGAAATAAGTTTGAAGAATTAAGTGGGTATTCACTATACCGGACAGTTCAATTAATGAGATCAAAGTTAAAAGAAACGAGTCTGAACAAAAAGGCTCAAATTATGAGAATGGATATCGATAAAAGGAGGGCCTAAGTGGATTATCAATTACATCATCGTATTTTAGTTTGGATGCAACAAGCTGCAGAGACACTCAAATATTCTTTGAACCGCGAATTACAAGTTGAAGAGAAGAAAAGTTCAAGTGATTTAGTTACTGAGATGGATAAAGCGACAGAACAGTTTTTTATCAATAAGATTCGTGAATATTATCCTACACATAAGGTTATTGGTGAAGAAGGCCAAGGAGATAATGTTGAAGATACAAAAGGGACTATTTGGATTATTGATCCCATTGATGGGACATTAAACTTTGTTAAAGCCAAAAACCATTTTGGAATAATGATAGGTATTTTTGAAGATGGAATGCCAGTAGCTGGTTACATATATGATGTAATGAATAGTGATTTATACTATGGAATTGTCGGTGAAGACGTTTACTTAAACAATCATCCCTTAGAACCACTTGAAATAACACAATTAAATCAATCTTTAGTGCTCGGAAATGTAGAATCTTTCTCCAACAACGTGTATAATATGAAAGCCATACTAAATGCTTCACTCGGCGCTAGATCTTATGGATCTGCTGCGATAGAAATCATTGGCTTAATTAGAGGCGAAGCGGCACTTTATTTTTCGGCCGGATTACGACCGTGGGATTTTGCTGCAGGATATGCTATCTGTGAGTCAATGGGATATAAAGTAACTACAATTGATGGAAGTCGACCAGATATACTAACCCGGTCACCAATATTATTTGCACATCCGAATGTGCATGAAGAGGCATTAGAATTGCTAAGTCATAAATAGATAAGGATTGAATATAACAATGGAATTACGTAATGATATAAGAAACATCGCAATAATCGCTCACGTTGACCACGGTAAAACATCGTTGGTTAATGAACTATTAATACAATCAGATACTTTAGACGGACATACTCAACTTGATGATCGTGCGATGGATAACAATGATATTGAAAGAGAACGTGGAATTACAATCTTAGCTAAAAATACAGCTGTAGATTACAAAGGTACGCGCGTTAATATCATGGATACACCAGGACATGCGGACTTTGGTGGAGAAGTAGAGCGTATTATGAAAATGGTTGATGGTGTTGTACTTGTAGTAGATGCATACGAAGGAACAATGCCACAAACACGTTTTGTATTAAAACGTGCTTTAGATGAAGGTTTAGTTCCAGTAGTCGTAGTAAACAAAATTGACAAACCATCAGCAAGACCAGAAGAAGTTATTGATGAAGTATTAGAATTATTCATCGAACTTGGTGCTGATGATGATCAAATTGAATTCCCAGTAATTTATGCATCAGCATTAAACGGAACGTCAAGCACATCAAGTGACGTTGCGGATCAAGAACCAAATATGGATGCTATTTTTGATGCAGTGCTAGAACATGTTCCAGCTCCAGTTGATAACCGTACTGAACCGTTACAATTCCAAGTGTCAATGTTGGATTATAGCGATTATGTTGGGCGTATCGGAATCGGACGAGTTTTCCAAGGTACAATCAAAGTAGGAGACAGCGTAACATTAATGAAAACAGATGGAAGTACTAAAAACTTCCGTGTAACAAAAATGTTTGGATTCTTCGGGCTAGCAAGAGTAGAAATTGATGAAGCAGTTGGTGGAGACTTAATTGCATTATCAGGAATGGATGACATCTTTGTAGGGGAAACTGTTGCAAGTAGTACAGATCCTATTGCTATGCCTTTATTACACGTTGACGAACCTACTTTACAAATGAAGTTCTTAACGAATAACTCTCCATTTGCAGGTAGAGAAGGTAAGTATGTAACAGCTCGTAACTTGGATGATAGATTAGCACGTGAATTACAAACAGACGTGTCTTTAAATGTTGAAGCTACGGATTCACCAGATGCTTTTATTGTATCTGGACGTGGAGAATTACATTTATCTATTCTAATTGAGAACATGAGACGTGAAGGATATGAATTCCAAGTATCAAGACCACAAGTAATTATTCGTGAGATTGATGGCGTTGCTAGCGAGCCGTTTGAACGATTACAAATTGACACACCAGAAGAGTATATGGGATCAATCATTGAAGCTTTAGGAACACGAAAAGCTGAAATGGCAGATATGATTAACCCGGGTAACGGACAAGTTCGTTTAATCTTCTTAGTTCCAGCTCGTGGTTTAATTGGATTCTCAACAGAATTTATGTCATTAACACGTGGTTACGGTATTATGAACCATACGTTTGATGAGTACAGACCTGCTGTAGGTGGATCAATTGGTCGTCGTCGTAATGGTGCTCTAGTATCATTAGACTCTGGTCAAGCTACAACTTATAGTATTATGAATATCGAAGAACGTGGACAAATTTATATTTCGCCAGGTACTGAAGTATATGGTGGAATGATTATTGGAGAGCATAATCGTGAGAATGATTTAACTGTTAATATCACGAAAGCTAAACAACAAACTAACGTTCGTTCAGCGAATAAAGATCAAACTAATGTTATTAAACAACCAAAAATATTAACTTTAGAAGAATCATTACAGTTTATGGATGAGGACGAGTATTGTGAGATTACTCCAGAAAGCATCCGTTTACGTAAACAAATCTTAGATAAGAGTGCTCGTGAAAAAGCATCAAAAAAAGATAAAAAGTAATAATTAGTAAAACGCTCACTTAAAGTGAGCGTTTTATTATGCTATTTATTTAATAGATGGTAATATTGTAATATAAAGATAAATATATAGGAGGAATTTTATTATGGCTTTTACTTTACCAAACTTACCATATGCAAGTGATGCTTTAGAACCAGTTATCGACAAAGAAACAATGGAGATACATCACGGTAAACATCATAATGCTTATGTTACTAAATTAAATGATGCATTAGAAGGAACTGAGTTCGCAGAAAAATCAATCGAAGATGTGATTGCAAACTTAAACGATATTCCAGAAGAGAAACGTACAGCAGTACGTAATAATGGTGGAGGACACTTAAACCACACATTATTCTGGGAGTCATTACAAGCTCCTTCAGATAATAATGAAGTTCCAGCTGACCTAGCTAAAAAATTAGAAGATGCATTTGGATCTGTAGATGCATTTAAAGAAAAATTTGAAGCTGCTGGAGCAGGACAATTTGGTTCTGGTTGGGCATGGTTAGTAGATAACAATGGAACATTAGAAGTTGTTGGAACACCTAACCAAGATAACCCTATTACTGATGGTAAAAAACCATTATTAGGTGTAGACGTATGGGAACATGCTTACTACTTAAAATATCAAAATCGTCGTCCAGAATACTTATCAGCTTTCTGGAAAGTTGTTAAATGGTCTAAAGTTGCTGAACGTTTAGACGCGTAAATCAGACTATTATTGAATATAAACCACTTACTTTAGTAGAGTAAGTGGTTTTTTGTTCAAGAAAATACCATATTCAATATTCATTTACATGTTATAATAGTTTATATGATTACAAAAGCTTATACTATTCAATACTATTTTTGTTAGTGTTATAATAAGTGTAATTATCTATAAATGAGGAGGCGTTTGATGGTAAACGAAAAGGAACATCATGATGCTCCAAAAAATCTGAAGCTCAAAAAGATATTAAATAAACTATTTTCAAAAGATGAAATGGTAAAAAACTTTAAGCATATTGATAAATCAGTCATACTTATTACAACTATTTTGGTTGTGATAGGATTATTATCAGTCTTTAGTGCTTCTATGTATATTAATCCAAGTGGTTTTATTACAACGCAAATTATTTCTGTCATTATCGGAATATTAATCATATTGTTAATGATTGTTATACCATATGAATTTTTTGAAAACATTTGGTTTATAATGAGTGTTATGGGGCTATTAGTTGTTATTTTAATATATGTGTTGTTAACACAAGATAGTATATTTGGAGCGGCAAGTTGGCTTGGGGTATTTGGATTTAGTTTTCAACCAAGTGAATTCGTTAAAGTTGTGAGTATTTTAGTTGTCAGTTGGCTTATAAAATATTCAGAAAGAGAGTTAATTCTTTCAAAACAGAATTTACCTTCTTGGATTAATAAATTAGCGATTGGTTTATTAATCAGTTCAGTTGGGTTAATTATTCTGCAACCTGATATTGGAATGGTTATTATCATAGGGGGAACATGGGGTTTAATCTTTTTACTCACAAAAGGATCATTAAAAATGAATATTATTGCGTACAGCACATTATTAATAGGCTATTTGTTACTGACGATAGTTGGACGGCAATTTGGTGATTGGTTAGTCTCTCAAGACTTTCACATGTTTGAGCGACTTGCATCATTTATTGATCCATTCAGATATTCATCAGATTCCGGCTACCAAATCATACAAGGTTTAATGGCATTTAGTCGAGGCGGATTGTTTGGAATGGGACTTGGCCAAGGAGTTTCAAAACAAGGCATATTACCGGTTATTGAATCGGATTATATTTTGGCAAATATTGGAGAAGAACTTGGTTTGTTAGGTGTGTTAGTTGTCATTAGTTTATTATTTAGTTTAATAGTCATTCTATATCAGCGAGCAGCATCAAGTTCAGATATTTATCGAAAATCAATACTTATTGGAGTAGCATCTTTACTACTCATTCAGTCATTAATTAATATTGGTGGAGTCGTAAGTGTTCTACCATTAACGGGAGTTACTTTACCATTTATCAGTTATGGTGGTACAAGTATGATTGCTATGTTAAGTTCAATCGGACTCGCACTAAGAATGATTATTGAAGACAGAAAAGAACCGAATATAAATTTAGTATATTCTAAGCAGAAAGGGGAGTAATATGGAATTTAATATGATTGAAAGGCAATCACTGACCATTTGGCTTTATTCCGCCAAACAAATTAAAGAGTTGAGAAAACACGGTTACATTCATTATTTTAGTAGAAAAATGAAATATGCTATTATGTATGTGAATAAATCAGATGCTGAGGAAATAAAAAAAGTTATCAATGATTACTTTTTTGTGAGACAAGTAGAGTATTCATATCGAGACGATATTGATATGACTTTTGCTAACTCAATAGAGCCTTCAAGTGATAATTCTTTATCTCATCCTTTTTCTGTTGCGAATGAAGAAGAGTCTTTAATTGAATCGATAGCAGAATCAATCCGTAATAAAAAAATTAATAATGGATGAACGGAGGTAGTATATGCGAGTAGTATCAGGGAAATATGGTAGTAGAAGATTGAAGGCTGTACCTGGTCAAAATACACGTCCAACAACAGACAAAATTAAAGAAAGTATGTTTAATTTAATCGGTGGTTTTTTTGATGGTGGTGGATGTCTTGATTTATATGCTGGGAGCGGAGCGTTAGCTATTGAAGCTGTTTCAAGAGGGATGGATTTCGCAGTGCTATGTGAAAAGTATCGACCAGCAGTAGATACTATCAACGAAAATATTCAGATGACTAAAGAAGAAGAGCGGTTTACTTTATTAAAAGGAGATAATCATAAGAGCTTGCGTAATTATGCGACTAACCAAATGACAGAACCTTTTAGTCTAATCTTTTTAGATCCGCCTTATAATAAACAACAGATTGAAAAAGACATATCGTGGCTGAGTGAATTACAAATGATTAATCATCAATCAACTATTGTATGTGAAACTGATTCAGATGTGGAGCTTCCAATTGTAATAGATGGATTTGAGTTAATTAAAGTAAAAGATTATGGTGCTACCCGTATTTATATTTACGAAGGTGAGGAGAATAGTGTTGAGTAACCGACCTAAAATTGGAATTTTTGCTGGAACTTTTGATCCATTAACTAAAGGGCATTTAAATTTAATTGAGCGAAGCAGTAAATTGTTTGACGAAGTGATTGTAGTCATTGCAATTAATACAAGTAAAAGAACTTTATTTACAGTTGAAGAACGAATAAAGCTCATAGAAGATAGTGTTAAACACATAAATAATGTAAGAGTAGATACATTGCAAGATGGACTCATTGCACATTATTATGAAGAAAAAAATGCGACAGCTCTGATCAGAGGATTACGTAATACGACGGATGTGGATTACGAATATGCTATAGCATCAGCAAATGCTAGACAAGTTGAAGGATTAGAGACAGTGATATTATATGCTGCGGATCAATATCGTTATTTAAGTTCTACAATTATTAAAGAAATAGCGTTTTTCAATGGTGATATCAGTGACATGGTTCCGACTAACGTTGAAAAAGCTATGCATGAAAAAATTCAATTGAACCAATAAGTTGAATCTAAGTATGTAATATAAAATAATTAAGTCTATTTTCATTTTTAAAAATGGAAATGGGCTTTTTTTTTGTATATATATATATAAGAATTAGGAGGGGAATTATGAACTATCAAAATTCGAAAATAAAAACCGTTATGAACTATATTCAACAGAATATCTTTAAAATATTGTTATTAACATTTCTAGTCGCAGTACTCTTATACGTAATTGTTCCAAAGCGACAATCGTCCACGGATTATGTCAAACTATTTGAAAGTAGTTTACCGTTAACATCGGAATCAACTGAAGAACCTGATATCAATACGGATCTAGCTATTGTACCAGGATTAGAAAGTATAGAAGAAGTCAAAGAAAACCAAGTTATTTATGTAGATATAAAAGGAGCGGTCGAACACCCAGACATGTATTCACTACCTTTAGGAAGCAGAGTCTATGATGCAATAGAGATGGCAGGAGGAGTGACAATGGATGCTGCAACAGAACATTTGAATCAAGCAAAATTACTCGAAGATCAAATGTTAATTTATATCCAAACGTACGAAGAGTTAGAAAATGAAGAAATGACAGGTGAATCTCAGACTTTGGAAAATAATCAAGGCATCATACTAGAAACAAACCTGTTAGAGAATAATAATTCTGGAGTGATAGATATTAATTCTGCCACAGCGGACGAATTAATGACATTACCCAATATTGGACCTAAAAAAGCAGCGGCAATTGTTCAATTCAGACAGGATAACGGGAGTTTTATAGTCATTGAAGATATTATGGCTATTTCAGGGATAGGTGAAAAAACGTTTGAAAGCCTTAAAGAGCTTATTACTGTATCGCCATGATAAAAAAGTATTTATTCAATATCCAATATGAATGGCCAATTATTTTTCTATTCATTTACATTGGCTTACAAGCTTACTATCATTTTAATTTGTGGGTATTATTACCTGTTATTGTTTTAGGATTTAGATTGTTTTCTTTAAACAACAAAAAGACTATCATTACAACAATCATATTAATTATCACTATTTTTAGTCATGCGCAGATTCAAACAGCTCGCTTTCAAGCAATTGAAAATTTTCCCATCGAAAATCAGGAGATACAAGCCTTTTTATATACCGATCCATTTGATGTACAACTTGATAATAGTTCTATTCGAGGTGAAGGTAAGCTGCAGATTATACATAATAAAGAAGTGATGCATTTTAACGTGAACTTTATTAAATGGTTAGAGGAAGACGAAACTGTAAATCATCGGGTTACAGAAGAAGCGAGTATTTGGCATCTCAATGGTAAGTTACAAATACCGAATCAAGCTAGGAATTTTGATGTCTTTGATTACAAAACATACTTGGCAACACAAGAAATAGCTTGGGCGTTAGAAATTGACGGCATAAAAAGTATAGGGGAAAATGATTCCTTCTTTGGGCGTCTATTAGGCTTAAGGTATGATTTGTTGAATAAATTTATTCAATTGAATTATCATGAGTGGATTGCAGTACATAATAAGTTATTGCTAAATATCGACTCTGAAATTTATAGTGATTACCAAGAAAACTTTACTGCACTTGGTATAGCACATTTCTTTGCAATATCGGGGTTTCATATATATTTTATAAAACGATTATTAAATTATATATTATTACGATTGGGTATGCGGATAGAATATGCAAATAAAGTGATTTTTATATTTTTATGTATCTATACTTGGCTAATTAGATGGCCGGTAGGTGTCATTCGTGTTTTACTTATGAGTAGTTTAAGTTCAATAAAATCTAGATATCAATTACCTTTAACGCGTTTAGATATACTCTCAGTCATTGGTATTCTACTCCTCTTGGTTAACCCATTAAATGTTTTATCACTTGGATATACTTTGAGTTTCATAATGACATTTGTGGTCATCTTATATAATCAAACTAGTCCTTTAAAACATAGTGGCATTCAAAGTATTGAAATGACTTTTGCGTGTCTACTTGTATCATGGCCAATAATAATGCAGTCATCTTTTGAGTGGAATATAATTCAAGTTCTTATTGTAGTGATGTTTACAATTTTCTTTAATAAAGTTATAATGCCTACTGTTTTTTTGACGACACTTTGGATATTACTGTCATTACTAGGACTTCATGAGATTACGTCAAAACTGAACCAAATGATGACTTTTTTTGATGAGGTTATGACTCAATCAGAATTATTCGATTCATTTAATATGATTGTTGGAAAACAGTCACTTATGATATTATACGTGCTAATTTTAGTGGGGCTTTTTTTTATTGGCTTCATTCATATTCGACCTTACCTTAGTTATAGCGTATTTCTAATTATGTACTTATTAATAATAATTGGTTTGCCATATACCAATCAATCTATGAAGCTAACAATGATTGATGTCGGGCAAGGTGATGCGACGTTATTACAAATGAGCCATAATCAAGGTAACTGGTTGATTGATACTGGTGGAAGAAGACTTTGGGAGCAAGTTGAAGGTTCAAGTATTGATCATAGCTATGGAGATAAGAATTTAATACCGGCATTAAAAGCTTTAGGTGTAAATAAATTAGATGGGGTCATTATTACCCATCCAGATATAGATCACATTGGGAATTTAGTGTCTTTATCTCAAGAGATATTTATTGAAGAATTATGGGTAAGTGAGTATACGTTAAATAGCGACATTTGGGCTGAAATTTCTAAAGAAATAAATACTAACACGATTATCGAACTAAATCTTGGACAGCGTTATAAGCTTGCTAAAGTTCCGATAACTATATACAGTGCTAATCACTCTGATATTAAATATTCGGATAGTGAATCGAATGAATCATCCTTAATTGTTCAAATTGAATTGGAGGGATTAACGATACTTGCGCTTGGAGATGTTACTAAAAAAATTGAAGCAAAGATAGTTGCTACCTATCCAGAGATAAGAGGGGACATACTTAAAATTGCTCACCATGGTAGTGATACAAGTACATCAGAAGAACTGTTATCACATACAAGACCCTATTTAGCTTTAATCTCAGCAGGAGTGGATAATCAATATGGTCATCCGCATAAAGAAGTCACTGATAAGCTAAGACAATTTAATACCCCGTATTTAAGCACTGATTCAGTCGGGGCAGTCCAGATAACCTATCATCCCGCTTATGGTTATGATATAAAGACAGCAATTGAACCTGGATCTGAATAGAAAAGTATCGAAATACTCGGCAAAATTAAGTGAATAATAAGCAAAAAAACTTTACAAAAAACGGCTAAAAAGTGATTGATTATTTTAAAAAATTAGCTATAATTATTTTGTTTTGAAAAAGTATACAAGGAGGTTAGCATGGAATTTCAGTCACAGCAAATATTTATTCGTCCAGCACAGATAAATGATGCAGCACACATTCAAAAGATTTACACGCCATATATATTAAATACAGTATTTAACTTAGAGGAAACGGTTGGAACCATTACGTATTACCAACAGACAATTATAGAATCTATGAATCATTTTCCCTTTTTAGTTGCTGAATACGCAGGAGCAGTTGTTGGATTTGTTTATGTGAGTGAAATTTCATTTATGTTGAACTTAACTAACACATGCGCTTTGAGTATTTATGTATCTGAGGACACACCTGTTCGTGGAGTGGGACAAAAGTTATTCACAGCCTTAGAATTAGCCCTGAGTAGGCAAGGGATAACTCAAGTTATAGCCAATATCGTAGCTTCTAATGAACGAAGCATTCGGTTTCATGAAAAAAATGGCTTTCAATTACTTAGCACATTCCCACAAGCTGGATACAAATTTGGTCAGTGGCATGATGTAAAATGGTATGGCAAAAAAATAAATACTGAAACACCTTTAACTCAGACTGTTCCAGTAGAAAATTTCTCTTACTCGGTTTAAATAAGTCAATATATCTAGCTGTATTTATAAGTTTCTTTCTTTTAAATTCAAAGTGATTACGGTAAAATGAATTTATAGAGATATAAATTTTTTAGATTAAGATATATGTATTTAAATCAGTAGGAGGAAGTATAGAAGTGGGTAAAACGATTTATAAGATTATAATGGGTATGGTGTTGCTTGGGAATATGACAACTAATTTATGGATACAAGCAGAGGAAATACCAGATGATATACCACAAATTGAGATTTCAGAAGTAGCAGTGCAAGGTAGTGGTGATATCGTGAAAGCCGACAATATTCGTTCTGCTTGGACAAATTATAGTCACTATGCACAGCCAAATGAAGAAGGTTATGCGTATTATATTCATGAAGATCCTGATGTTTCATCAGAGATACTTCCGCTTGATGGGAATTCATCTGAGGATGTTTTGTTATTTACCTTTGATGATGCACCACAAGAACCAGATAGCTATGCATTAGAGATGGCACATGTCATGAAAGAAAAAGATGTGAATGCTATTTTCTTGGTTAATGGTATGTACTTGGAGTCGCAGTGGGGAAAAGATATAACGAAGGCGATTCATGATATGGGGTTCGAAATTGGAAATCATAC
Source organism: Aerococcaceae bacterium DSM 111021 (assembly GCA_020112395.1). Classification (NCBI taxonomy): domain Bacteria; kingdom Bacillati; phylum Bacillota; class Bacilli; order Lactobacillales; family Aerococcaceae; species Aerococcaceae bacterium DSM 111021. Next base: position 274,335 of record JACCEK010000003.1, read on the forward strand.
TCATACACATCCGAATATGAGAGAGTTAAGCTACGAAGAGCAATACAATGAACTGTTAAGTACGAACCAATTGATCGAAGAAATTACTGGCGCACCAGTAAGATGGTTTAGACCTCCCTTTGGATTTTTTAATATGGATACAATTTTAATTTGTAATGAATTAGGGATGCAATTGATGACATGGTCATTTGGATATGACTGGATGGATGAATATCTATCTGGACCAGAATTAGCACAAGTATCACTGAACAATGAATATATTCGTCCAGGCGCTAATATTTTAATGCATGATCGTTATTGGACATTAGAGGCACTACCAACAATTATTGATGGTTACCACGAAATGGGATATCATATTGTTGATCCGTATTTGATTCAACATTCAGAAAATTCTACCGAACCATTATAAGAATTCACCAAAAGACTTAAATTAGATTTTACAATCTAATTTAAGTCTTTTATTTTTTGAAGAAAATAATTTTGTCATTAAAGATAATAGAACTGCTTAATATTTAGATTAGAGTTTTAATAAAGTGAAAGATTCTGATATGATAAGTATGTTAAAAGAACGATAGGAGAGAGTCATGACTAATAAACTTCCAGTGAGTTTTTATTTCAAATTAACCTTTATCATATTTTTTTTATTGTTAGGGTATTTTAAACATCAAAATTTTATTGAAGCAACATTAATGGATGAGACTTTAAATATGAATGAATCGTTTACCCTGATTATGAAAGAAATGATAAATTTACCAAAAGATGCAGAGAATGAACAGAATATAACTGAATCTATATCAGAATATGCAGGGCCAGGAAATCAACAGCCTTATCAAATAAATGAAGATATTTTATACGATGATCATTACGCTACTGCAGAACAATCTGCGAATGAATTTAATGCATCTTTGAATAGCTTAGCTTTAAATGATGCATTTATAAAACAGGTAAACCATATGCGTGGAACCAAAGGATGGGAACCCATTATAATAGGTCATCATCTCGAAGAAGGTGGAAGATATAGAGTTGAAGAGATGGGACAGTATCATTATTTAAGTAATCTAACAGTAGAAGGAACAGATTTTAGATCACACTTTCCAGCCATTGATGATGCGGAGTACAGGCTAGGTGAGAATTTGTATGAATTATATATATCAGCAGGTGATGTACATTTAACTACGTGGGCAAATCCGAAGATACTAGCAGATTATTTGTTTGATGTATATGCAGATGCCATTTCCTTATCTAATTATGATATCTATCAAAGTCAATATATCTCAATATATGCAGAACCTACAGATTACAATATTGATGAAGTGCCTTATGTTCGTCTAGTCGTTTCCTTAGTTATGGACACAGAAGGGAGAAGCTAATTGGTAAATAAACAAACAGCGTTAAAATTACTTAAATTAGTTGCTAAAGGTAGCATAAGTTTATTAGCTTATGACTTAATTTATCGTCTAAAGCATCCACTAAAACAAACAAGTGCTAAAGAAGTAGATATAAGAACACTTGAGATTCCACTTTATCCAAACTTAAAGTGGGTGGATGAATTAGATTACGAGAGTCAAATGAATAACTTTGCTAAACCATTCATTCAGCAATATGAATACACTGGACAGATTCCAGTTAATGGTATGTCACTATCGTATTCATTTTATTTAAAGGATAAACATTTACCTACTATGTTTATTGCCCATGGCTTTAATGAATATAAGGAAAAATATCAGGAAATGGTATATTATTTCTTGCAGTTAAACTATAACGTGCTCGTTTATGATGCGAGAGGGCATGGTGGATCTAGAATTAATCCGAGTAAAACGCTCATTGATATAAGTGAGTTCGATGATTATGTAGAAGATTTAAGGATGGTTATTGAATCGGTTAAAAAAACATATGGAGTTGAAGGTCCACTGTACTTATTTGGTCATTCAATGGGTGGCGCAGTCAGTACCATGTTTCTAAGAAAGTATCCTGAAGTATTCAAAGCAGCTATACTTTCATCGCCTATGTTAAGCGTTGATACACATCCGTATCCAAGATCAGTGACACATGCCTTAGCAAGAGGAGCACAATTTTTTAATATGGGTCAAAAACCAATCCCTTCACAAGGAAGTAATGATGTGGTAGAAGCATCAACAAGGTCATCAACTTATCGACCCAATCCTAATCTGACTAAAAGTCAATATAGAGAAAAGTACTACTTTCAAGTAAGGAAAGCAGCCATTACTCATCCTACTTCGGGTGGAACATTGAATTGGTTAAACGCATCGATGTCTGGGTTAAAAAACACGACTCAAAAATCTGTATTACAGAATATCAATACTCCAATTTTAATGTTTCGCTCAGTGGAGGATATCATTGTTCGAGCAGATGGTATCTATACGGGTGCAACATACTTACCACGTATTGAACTTATTTCAATTCCAAACGCAGGGCATGAAATTTATCAAGAGCATGATGAAGTACTTAGACCTTATTTTAGTTTGATTGGTTATTATTTAGACCAATTTAATTAGTAAGGGAAAGAGTAAAATAGGGTATAGCTACTTAATACTACTTTTTTGGAACAAAAAAGAGGTTAATCATATAGATTAGCCTCTTTTTAAATTGTGAATTAATTTGTTTCAAAACCAACAATCATTCCATTATGTTCTGCGTAGTAGCTACATAATGCACTTGTAACGCGTGTAGAAATTTCAGCGGTAGGATACTCTTTGAGAATTTCTTCTTTAAAAGCTTCTGCAATGTCTAAGTTAAGAACATGAGACGTTTCGATTTTACCACCATTATATCCTTTTGATTTTAACTCGTTAATTAAAGTCTTTAAAGCTCTTTTTTGACCTTTAGACTTATGAGCAAGTTGAATGGTACCTTCTGGAGTACGATTACCTATTAAACGAATACCTAGTAAACCAATCATTTGTCCAACAATTTTAGACACACGACCATTTTTTACCAAGTTGTCTACTGATTCTAATAAGAATGCAATATCCACATTGTCGTGATAAGAATTCATTTCACTTACCATATTATCGAATGAAATATCATTTTTTGCTAATTCAAAAGCTTTCTTTGCTAGCAAGTCCATCTCAGCACCAGCTGAACGACTGTTGAATATATGAATATTTAAATCTGAATTTCTTTCCAATGCAAGGTCCTTACCAATTGAGGCACTATTATAACTTCCTGATAGTTCAGAAGAGATAGTAAAGCAGATAATATTCTCTGCACCATCAAATCGATTTGCATAAACTTCTGGAGAAGGGCATGCACTTGAGGTTGCTTGTTTAGTTTCTTTTAATTTAGTTAAAAAATCTGCGATATCAATGTCTTCAGTATCGACATAAACATCATTTCCAATATTAATCATTAAAGGAACAATTTCAAAACCAACATTTTTATTCGTTGAATCTAGTTCACGAATTGACGACCCTGAGTCGACAATAATTTTCCATTTTTTCATATTGATCACCTCTTATATGCGTTAAAATAAGTATATAGGAATATCAAAGCATTTTCAATTGTGAGAGTTGAAGATTGGTTGCCATCAACCAAATATTAAACAGTATTAATTGTAAATGAACTCATAAATAGGTACAATAATAATAACGATTACATTTAGAGTGAAAGGGTGTGTCATATGTTCTTAGGTAAAATTAATCAATCAAATGCTTTAACACTTTTCAGTTTATTTTTTGGAGCTGTTGGAGTAGGGTTTTCAATGATTGGAGAATCACAATATACAATCATCTCACTAATTATTGCTTCAGTCGGTTATGTATTTAGTTATCGTTTTACAGCGATGTTTGATAGAGAAGATGCTCAAATTTCATTTGACTTGGAATTTGATGTATTAAGTAAAGCTGTTGTTTATGCACTATTACCAGCGTCATTATTAATAGGTTTATCATTTGGTTCAGTATTATCAGTAATTGTTGCAGCACTTTATATTCTAGCTGTTATAACTCGCCTTGCTCATTTCAATCAAGCCATTGAATTTCAAGGGGAACAATTAGATGGTAAAACGTTAGGGATACCATTAGAAGCAAGTGCTATACTAATACCTATTATTTCACTATTAGGTTATGTTATCCCATTGAATATATTCCAATATATATTAGCTGTGGTTTACATAATAATAGGTCTTAGCTTTATAGTGAAGTATCCAATTCCAAAACTACCTGAAAAATGGTTGGTTTATGTTTTAATTGCAGCATTAGTGTTAGTTGTCGCTTTTATTTTCTTAGGTTCACTCACACCAGCAATTGTATAATTCAAATAATTCCGAAGATCAGTCCTTTCAGGATTGATGTTCGGTCTTTTTTTGTATTATAATCTATAAGAAATGTATAATGAAAGAGGTGTACACATTGCGTCTAAAAATACTACATACCAATGACCTACATGGGCACTTAGAACATTGGCCATTAATATCCAAGTTTATTGAGGAAAATCAAGCACTTGCAACAGCAAAAGGAGAGGCTTTATTAACGATTGATGTTGGTGATGCTATGGATTCAGTACACCCTTTAGTTGAAGCAACTTATGGAAAAGTTATAGTTGATTTATTCAATCAAGCTAGGTACGATGTAGTGACTGTCGGGAATAATGAAGGGTTAAACTTTTCAAAAGAGAGATTGACAGAGTTGTATTCAAGGGCTAATTTTTCAGTGACTGTTGCAAATTTATTTGACAATGAAACTCAGGAAGTTCCATCATATGCAAAAAATATTGTATATAAGGACATTGATGGTCTCAAGGTTGCTTTTATTGGCCTAACTGCGCCGTATAAAACTTATGACTTAAACGGATATATAATTGAGAACCCGATTGATAGTTTGCAATATACACTTCAGCAAGTAAACCAAGAAGAAACTGACTTGATTATATTATTATCCCATCTTGGAATAGAAACGGATAGGTATATAGCAAATCTTTTTCCAGAAATTCAACTTATCATAGGTGCACATACACATCATGTACTTATTGAAGGTGATTGGGAGAACCAGAGTTTTTTATGTGCAGCAGGGAAATATGGTAACTTCGTTGGAACAATCGATTTATATTTTGACAGAACAACAAAAACGTGGCAGATGACAGCAGAGGTACTATCTATCCATCAGCTAAGTCAAAGATATAATCAATCAGAGGAATCAGATTACTACAAACAAAAAGGTATAGAACAACTTGAAGAAAGATTAGTAGCTGAAATACCAGAAACATTTCAAGCTTTGGATTCATACGGACCGCAATCATTTATTCAAATGGCTCTGGATTCTATGACTGAAGCAACTGATGTTGAAAATGCTCTTTTAAGTACGGGGTTATTCTTGAGTGATCTACCAAGAGGGAAAATCACAGAACACCATTTGCATGAAGCACTACCACACCCAATGCATCTGGCAGTAGTTGAAATGAAAGGTGAAAAACTGACAGAGATGCTGAATGAAATGAGAAATCAAAGGGAAGACTTGAGATATAAATTAATTAATGGACTTGGCTTTCGTGGTAAAATATTTGGAGAGATAGTCTATAAAGGCTTTTACTATAATGAAAGTAATCATCAATGGGAAGTTAATGGGCAATCAATAAATAATGAACACGACTACAAATTTGTGACAGTTGATCATATTTGGTTTCTACCATTCTTTCCAACAATCAATAATCACGGGAATCCACAATTAATTTTTCCAGACTTTTTACGACATACAGTAAGAAACTATTTAAATAAATCATACCCATTAGAAGGAGGCGAGTGATTTGGGAACTAAAAAAACAATGACAAATCAACTTGAATCTATATTAGATGATATTATACAAGGTGAAAATATCGACGATAAACAAATTCATCTGATTAATGATGAAACAGTTCAAATTAGTACACAAGAATATCGCATTTTAGTGAATTACCGTGAAGGATTTGAACAAGATGCATTCTCTAATCGCTATCAAACGTTTTTTGAGAAATTTGATTTTATTGTCGGTGACTGGGGACATGACCAATTACGCTTAAGAGGGTTTTATCAACTAGGAAAACGTAAAGTACCTAGAGACCAGCAGATAGATTTTTTAGATGACTATATCAAAGAATATTGTAATTTTGGCGCTGCTTATTTTGTCTTGGGTAAGGTTGAAGCAGTAGAGAAATTTAACCAGCTCGAAAAGAAAGAATCGAGAAACAAAAAGGTAACTAGAAAGCCTAGTAAGCAAAGACCTAAAACAACTCATTTAACGACCACAAAAGATAATGAAAAATTAGAAAATGATGTATTAAAACCAAGGAATACTCGTAGAAAAAGAACATTTAAGAAAAATCAAAGCACTAGTGAAGTGCATAAACCACATAAGATAATCGAAAAAACGAGTGAGAAAATAACCAATGATAAAAAGTTTGTGATCAAGAAGGTGAAAAAGAACTAATGACAAAGTATGAGGGTTATTTAATTGATTTAGATGGAACAACTTATAGAGGTAAGGAGCGTATTCCTGAAGCTGAGGTCTTTATTCGTAACTTGTTAAAGAATGAATTTCCATTTAAATTAGTTACAAATAATGCAACTAAAACAGTAGATGAAATTGTACATAATTTAAATACATATTATGAAATACCAATTGATGAGTCCCATGTATATACGTCAATTATTGCATTAGGAGACTATATAGAATTGAACCATCCTGGCGCGAATGTTTATGTGTTAGGTGAATCAGCTTTAATGAATCAAGTAATTGATAGAGGTTTTACAGTCGATTCAAATAAAAAAGTCGATGTTGTTGTACAAGGATTAAAACGAGATGTCACATATGATGAATTGACAGTAGCAGTTCAAGCTATTCTTTCGGGGGCGGAATATGTTGTCACGAATACAGACCGTTTGATACCAACTGAAACAGGACTGAATCCAAGTTCGGGAGCAATTACATCATTTATTCAATTTGCAACAAGAAAAAAACCAATCATTATTGGTAAACCGAATAAACCAATTATGGAAGGTGCACTTGCTCAACTGGGTATCAGTAAAGATAAAGTGCTAATGATTGGCGATAATTATGATACTGATATTATGGCAGGAATGAATATGGGAATGGATACATTGCTTGTATTAACTGGGATTACGATTAGAGATGACTTGAAAGTCATACCAGAACAACCAACATATATCGTAGAATCACTCTCAGAATGGGAGCGATAATCAATGGATATTCTCAAACGAGGCGTTAGTAGTCTGGTTATCTTTTTATTCGCAATATCCACGTCAATCACGACGGTCATATTCACATCACCGTTTGTCTATTCATTATGCATTGGTTGGTTTAATTTATCATCAATATCGGGTTTAACTCAGGAACAATTGATGATAAATTATGAAGCTATTTTGAAGTATTTAATTAACCCAACCATTCATGAATTGAATATGCCTTATTTTAGTATGTCACAAGGTGGAGCACAGCATTTTGATGAAGTTAAAGTATTATTTTTTGTTAATTTCATAATCTTCGTCATTTTATTATTATTAACAATTTGTGCCATTGTATTAATTAAGAAGAATAATTGGCAAATACTGATGGTTCCACATTTTACGTTTAAATTGTCATTCCCATTAATCTTTTTATTTTTCATAGTGATTGCTTTTGACAGGGTCTTTATTATTTTTCATCAGTTACTATTTAATAATGATTTATGGCTATTCAATCCACTTGAGGATCCAGTTATTACAGTATTGCCTCAAGAGTTTTTTATGTTATTATTCATAATTGTTTTATTGGCATACGAAGCAGTCGTACTAGCAATTCGCAAAATTATATATTGGCGTAAATAAAAAAGTGATGAGTCAAATTGACTCATCACTTTTTTTAATTTTCATGTGCATCTTCGTAAGATTCTTCTGGAGTTGGATTTGCATTCACTTCATCGGTTTGAGGCTGTGAATGAGCAATTCTACTTGCTGCTGCTGCAGCAAGTGCTCCTACGATATCATCAATAAACGTATTACAATGTTCATCTTTACTATCATTCAGTTCACCGATAATGCCAGGTTTTAGTTTGTCTACATAACCAAAGTTAGTTAATCCAATCGAACCATAAACATTAACAATTGATAATACTAATACCTCATCAATTCCATATAATCCTTCATCACGCATAAGTAAATCATTCAAGACCGGAGAAAACTGTTTGCGTTCTGCAGCAATATCAATTTCAATTCCAGTAATTACTGCGTTTTGTACTTCACGTTTTTTCATAACAGCAATAACATTCTCTAAACAATAATCCATTGTTAAATCTTCAACATAATCTTTTTGTAAATCATACACAATCTCAGCGATATCTGTTAACTTAACGCCTCGATCATTCAATAAATAATGAGCTTGATCTTCAAGGCGACTTTGTTTAATATATTGTTCGTTTTTTGTCATTGTATCTCTCCTTAAAATAAATCTGAACTGTGAATAGGCGGATTAACATTTGTAGGATCAATCTTTAATAGAGCATGATTAACAGCTTGAGGAGCTTCCCCAAAACCAGTTGCAATGATTCTTACTTTACCTTCATAATGAGCGATGTCTCCAACAGCATATATGCCGGGTATATTTGTTTCGTATTGTGAATTCACTTCAATAGTATTTCGGTTTAAATTGAATCCCCATTTACGAATCTCGCCTATACTAGAAGTAAAGCCATAACTTACAATAAAGTTATCAATCTCTAGTGACATTGTCTCATCAGATTTTACTTTCTTCAAATTAATTGACTGGATATGATTGTTATCTCCGTTAATTGAATCTGGGATATATGGAGTAAGAAGTTCTACGGTAGAATTTTCTAACTGCATAACACTACTTTCAACGGCTCTGAATTTATCACGGCGATGAATTAAGTACACTTTATTAGCTAAAGGTTCGAGAGCTAAGGCCCAATCAACGGCAGAATCACCACCACCACATATAGCAACAGTTCTTCCAGTAAATTGTTCAATGTTATTAACATAGTAATGAAGATTACTGTCTTCATACATCTCCGCATCTGGGAGACTTAATTTTCTGGGAGAAAATGCTCCGTTACCAATTGCTAGAATGACGGTACGTGAATAATGAATTTGTTCATTCGTTATAATCTCAAAATATTCAAATCCTTCGTCAGCAATCTTCTTATTAACGTGCAAGACTTCCTCGCCAAGTTGAATAGTTATATCAAAGCGAGAAAGTTGTCGAATTAAATTACGTTCTAATTCATCACCTTTAACAGCAGGGTAGCCTGGAATGTCGTAAATGTTTTTTTCAGCATAAAGGTGAGCCGGTTGACCGCCTAAAGATTCAAGACTTTCAATAATCTTAGTTTTAGCATTACGTAATCCTGCATAAAATGCTGTGAATAAACCAACTGGACCCCCTCCAACAATTGTAATATCAAACAAGGACTCTTTAAAACTCAAAGTATCACACTTTCTATAATATTATAATAAAACTAATCTTAGGAAAACGGCAATAAATCCACCAGTTAAAGTGCCAACAATAACTTCACTAGGTTTGTGACCTAGATAACGGTTTATTATCATTCTTTCGTATTCTTCTATATTGTAGCTAAGTATTAAAGGATTATCTTCATCCTCATTATAACTTATCTCATCTGCTACATAATCTAATTCTGCCAGATGTTTACGTGCTAGAATGTCTAACACTATACCTTGCTCTCCACTCTGACGGCGCACTCCCATAGAGTCGAACATAATGATTACTGCAAAGACTGTAGATATCGCAACGTAAGGAGAACTAAAACCATGTTCTAAAATTAAAGCAGTAGTCAAACTACTCACAGCTGCTGAGTGAGAACTTGGCATACCACCCGTTGAAGCAATTAAATTAATTTTTGCACTTTTCCGATTGGTTAAATAAGCAATTGGATATTTAATTAATTGTGCAAACATAATTGAAACTAATGACGCAACTAAAGGGAAATTCATAAATAAACCAACCTTCTTGTATTTTAATAGTAACTCAACAAACTTAATCAAGAAAAACTTACTAAATTAAGCTAAAAACTTTTTTATCTATCAAAAATCAAACCTTTAATGATTCTTATTCAATAATATCAAAAATTATTTGATATAACTATTAAAACATTTGTTAAACATAACAAAGTGAATTAGTATATAATGTATACAGAAAAAATAATAGGAGGAATGAATAAAATTGAAAAATTTTCCGCAATTAAAAAAAGATGAACTGAAAGTGGATATTACACTACATACTACTAAAGGTGATATTGATTTAGCACTTTTCCCTGAGGCAGCTCCAAAGACTGTTGAAAACTTTGTAAAGTTATCTAAAAAAGGCTATTACGATGGGGTTATTTTCCACCGTATTATTAAAGATTTTATGATTCAAGGTGGAGACCCAACTGGAACTGGTATGGGTGGAGAAAGCGTTTATGGAGAAGCATTTGAAGATGAATTCTCAGCCGAAGTTTTTAATTTATATGGAGCATTATCAATGGCTAATGCTGGACCAAATACAAATGGAAGTCAATTCTTTATTGTTACAGCACCAACTGTACCAGCACAAATGTTAGGTCAATTAACAGAAGCCGGATTCCCAGAAGAAATTATTGAAGAATATGCTGCTAAAGGTGGAACTCCTTGGTTAGACCATCGTCATACAGTCTTTGGGCATGTTGTTAACGGTATGGATGTTGTACTTGATATGCAAGCACAAGAAACTGGAGCACAAGACAAACCAGTAGAAGATATTGTGATTACTAGCGTTACTGTTAATGAGTAGTCTACTTTAAAGTAAGGAGTGGATATACATTGACAAAAGAATTTCGAATTGGGGATGTAATCCAAGGGGAAGTAACTGGTATTCAAAATTATGGTGTCTTTGTAAAATTATCGGATACAGAACAAGGATTGGTACATATTTCTGAATGTAAACATGGGTACGTTACTGTATTAGATGATTTTATCGAAATTGGCGACAAAGTTAAAGTCAAAATTATCGATATTGATGAGTATACTAAAAAGATAAGTTTATCTTTTAGAGCGTTACAGTATTTAAATACGCCACCATTTCCAGCAAAGCTAAAAAGATATCCAAAAAGATATTTACCAAAAATTGGTTTCAAGACATTAGGGCGAGTTATGCCTACAATTATTGAAGATGGTTTGAAACAAATAGATGAAGATCAAACAAATATTCTAAGAAATAATGAGGAGAGATATTAATGACAAATTTAAAATTTGATTATTCTAAAGCTTTATCATTCTTTAAAGAACATGAACTAACACAAATTAAACCATATATCGAATTGGCGCATAAGCAACTTCATGATAAATCTGGTGCTGGAAATGAGTATTTAGACTGGGTTGAATGGCCAGAAACATATGATAAAGAAGAGTATGCACGAATTAAAACAGCTTCTGAAAAAATTAAAGCTGATTCGGATATACTCATTGTAATTGGTATTGGTGGATCATATTTAGGTGCTAAAGCAGCAATCGAATTCTTAAATGATTCTTTCTATAATATAAAAGCAGGTCGAAAAGGGAATCCTCAAGTAATTTTTGCAGGGAATAGTATCAGTTCTACATACCTACATGATTTAGTTGACTTAGTTGGAGAACGTGACTTTTCAGTAAATATCATCTCTAAATCTGGTACAACAACTGAACCTTCAATTGCATTCCGTGTATTTAAAGAACTACTTGATAAAAAGTACGGACACGAAGAAGCAGTTAAACGTATTTATGCAACAACAGATAAAGAGCGAGGAGCTTTAAAGTCAGAAGCTAATGCTGAAGGTTATGAAACATTTATTATTCCAGATGGTATTGGTGGCCGCTTTACAGTGTTAACTGCGGTTGGATTATTACCGATTGCAGTTGCTGGTGGGGATATCGATGCCTTAATGGCTGGAGCACGTGAAGGAATGGAAGAGTACAGTAATCCAGATATTATGGAGAATAGTGCTTATCAATACGCTGCAATTCGCAATTTCTTCTACAAAAAAGGTAAAAATATTGAAATACTAGCAAATTACGAACCTGGTATGCAATACTTCTCAGAATGGTGGAAACAATTATTTGGAGAGTCAGAAGGTAAAGACCAAAAAGGAATTTATCCAGCGAGTGCGAATTTCTCAACGGATTTACATTCTATTGGACAAACAATTCAAGATGGTCAACGTAATATCTTCGAAACAGTTTTAAAAGTTGAATCACCAAGACATGATATTGATATTCCTAAGGCTGAGGAAGACCTAGATGGCTTAGGCTATTTAGAAGGTAAAACAATTGATTTTGTAAATACAAAAGCATTTGAGGGAACACTACTTGCTCATACTGATGGTAATGTACCAAACTTATTAGTAACTATCCCAGCAATGGATGAGAAATCATTAGGACATCTAATTTACTTCTTTGAAAAAGCTGTAGGGATCTCAGGTTACTTAAATGGAGTAAATCCATTTGACCAACCAGGAGTAGAAGACTATAAACGTAATATGTTTGCTTTATTAGGTAAACCAGGATTTGAGGATTTAGCTAAAGAGCTAAATGAGCGACTATAATTAATTCAAAACCACCTTTCGAGGGTGGTTTTTTATTTACAAATATATTCGAGTGGTATTCTATAGTAAGAAAAAAATAAGTATGTGAATATCAAAAAGGAAACTAGCTAGAAGACCGAATTAGAATAATCAACAGAATGATGATCTATATATAGAAGAAACAGGTCCAATTGAAGAATAAAATAACACCATTTATATAAAGACATTAGAAAAGACATTACGTAACGGTAGGTATAAGTGAATAAATGCATACTAATAAGAAACCTTAAAATTAAATTTATAAAAAGAGAATAAGTTGTTGACTCATTACTACACTCCATGGTATATTATCTCTTGTCGTCACAAGACGTTGTTACAATGTCTGGCGATACCGAATATGGTTTACAGTAAATTTACATAAAATTTACAAAAAAAGCAAAAAAGTGTTGACGAAATCAATCGTC
>JACCEK010000004.1 GCA_020112395.1 Aerococcaceae bacterium DSM 111021
TGTTGACCCTTTTTATACTGGTGGTCATCCAGATCGAATTGTTTGGTTGTGTCTGCTGATAAATCAACAGACCCCATTACACATTTGGTGTGTTTATCTTTGTTCAGTTTTCAATGAGCTTTCGTTGCGGTTGTGATGCAACTTTATAAGTATAACATTCATGTAACAAGCATGTCAAGTTTATTTTAAACTTATTTCAAACTTATTTTTAAATGTTTTGTTTTCGTCACATCTCACGTGACAAGGTCTTAATGATACCATGTTTCATATCATCATGTCAAACCTTTTTTGAACTTCTTTTCAAATCGTTTTGATTTGATCGTCTAGTTCGTCGCTGTCTCAATTGACAACCTATATATAATACCACGATTTAGATCTCGATGTCAATACTTTATTTAACTTATTTCCACCGACTTTTAAATCGTTCGGTTGCTCTGTTAGCAACCTATATATAGTATCATCTGATAGTCCACTCTGTCAATACTATTTTTACAATTATTTCAGGTATGTTTCGACTATATCTCTTAACACTATTCTAATCAGTTTTATACGAGTACTTTATCATTTTCGTATTATGTGTTGTTTTATAAATCCTTTTCTGCTGTATTCTGATTAAGCCACTCTATACCATTAACAGGATCTTATTGTTTTATATTCTATTTATCCCTATATGTAACGTACCCTCAGGGCAAACTCATATACTGGGACTTAAACTAAATCCACTTGCTTTGTTATACTTGCTAGACTATTAAGCGACTCTTGTAATTCCTTTGCCTTTTCTTCTCTTTGATCAATAAAAGGTATTTCGCTATCAAATCTAATTGGTGTACCATAAAGTATTTCTTTTATATCTTGATTTGCATAAATTGGGATGAAGTCAATATGCTCTCCAGTCTCACGATAATAGTATTTATCAATATTGAGAAAGCCTTCATAGATATCCCCTACCTCATTCTCATTCGATGTATATTCTATATCAGGAAAAATCAATATTGAATCCCCTGCTTGCAAAGCTTGTACCGAATTCTTTAATGTTTTTATAATACGTCTTGAATTTCGATAAACTGGCACAACACAAGCAGAATGGGTTAATGCACTCACAAAATACGAGATAATCCAAGCGAGAGGTTTAGCAATGTACAACGGAAATTTAAAACGTTTTGTAAAAGTATAGTTTATATAATGCTCATAACAAGTTTCTTGATCCGTAAAAACACTTAAACTCCACACTCGGACAAACTTCGGAAACCAAAGTAATATATTAATTGGACCTAGCATATTTTGGTGATGTGACACATAAACAACTGGTCTATCTTTAGGATACACTTGAATCGTTGTATATTTAGGAAATACAAGACGAGCAATTTTTTTAATAAACAAATAGAAAGCACCATATCCAATCTCATGCATAACTTCTCTCCTTCCATTTATTTAGATACAAATAAGCCCTTCACCATTTGCTTACCGATTGAAACAGAATCTTTGATTGTAGAATAATGTGACGTGTGTTCATCATGATATACCGTACTAATTGCAACACTATCCATTGAATGTTTTTCTTTTGCAATCATAATTAACATATTGATCTCATATTCAAATCGGTTACCTGATACTTTCATTAAATTCTCTAACTGATTAGTTTTAAATGCACGTAAACCTGTTTGTGTATCTCTGATTTTTAATTGGAAAAACAATGCAAAAACTAATGACGTAAACCAGTTTCCAATGCGACTTCTAAATGGCACTCCACTTCTTGCAAAGTTTCTTGTTCCCAGTATATAATCGGCAAGCGTAGCAACCATTTCATCTCCAACATTCACTACATCTACTACAAGGTGCTGACCATCGGAATCCGCAGTGACAACACTATTCACATGACTATAATTAGCATTGATGTAATTAAATCCTGTCTTTAATGCTGCCCCTTTCCCCATATTAACTTCATGCTTCAATACTATCGTTCTCTCCAATTGAGTAATATTCTCAAAAAGGTCTGAAAATACTTGGTCAGAACCATCATCTACCACTACAATCCCTAATACATTTTCATCAAGTAGATTCTTTATATAGTTGGGTAATTCATTCATTGGATTATACGCAGGTATAATTACAACAAAGTCTTTCAATATCAGCACCTCCTTTACATAATTATTATTGTATTCATTAATTAGAAAATATTTTGATAATAATCCATATAAAATTGTTATATCATTATTCTTTATAGAAAACTATATCATGAATATAGCTGATGTATCAACAAAAAAGCACGCCCCATCAAATGAGCGTGCTTAATCTAATCAATAATTATCATTTAATATATTCAAAGCATTTTCAAATTCATCAATCGTTTCTTGATCGACTTCCTTATCACGCATCTCTTCTAGAAACGATATCAATTCAGCATTGAGAGAACCCTCAGTAATTTTTGCTACTGCCCATGCTGCAGTCCCCCGAATTACGGGCCTTGGATCTGTTTCAATCGCTTGTAGCAGTCGAGGAATGGCAGATTTTTCCTTATAATTAGCTAAGGCAATAATCGCATTACGTTGCAGTGGTTTCTTGCCTCGCCATGATCCTGCCATCTTACCAAACGTTTCTTTGAACTCTCTATTCGATATATCAAGCAACGGTTCCAACACCGTGTTTGTCAATTCAGGTTCCGGTTCCATTTCTTGATGAAGATGTGAATTAATCCCTCTATTATATGGACAAACTATTTGGCAAATATCACATCCATATATAACACGGCCCATTTTCTTACGAAATTCTTTAGGCATGTATCCTTTAGTCTGCGTTTGGTACGAGAGGCAGACTTGGGCATTAATCCGTCCATCCCCTAATAAAGCTCCTGTCGGACATGATTCTATACATTTCATACAATCTCCACAGCCAAAAGGAACTTCTTCGTCTGATTCGAATTCAATATTAGTAATAATTTCTCCTAAATAAACATAGGAACCAAACTCTTCAGTAATTAATAAGCCATTACGACCAATAAAACCTAATCCAGCACGCTGAGCAACTGCAACATCAACGAGTTCCCCTGTATCTACCATTGGTTTGAATTCAAGACCGCCTAATTCCTCTTCTTTCGCTGCTTCTTTTATATACTCTATTAACTTGGCCATTCGATCATTGAGTATATGATGATAATCAGTCCCCCATGAAGCTCGGGCAAACTCACCACGTGGCTGGCCTTTATTAGTTTTAGGTTTCTTCATACGAGATGGATAGGCCAATGCGATCGCAATAATTGATTTAGGTTGATCGAATATTTTGTCAGGATAAATTCGTTCTTCGATATCTTGATGTTCAAAACCAGAATTATAACCTTTATCCTTTTGCTTTATCAAACGATCTTCTAAAGTATAAAATGGTTCCGCATGAGTAAAACCAATCTTATCGATTCCTAATTCACCAGCTTTATTTTTTATCTTTTCTTTTAGTAACTGACTCATATTCAATCCTCCTTCCTTATATATGCTGATTATAACACGTAACTGTAATATTTTAATAGAAAACATAAAAAAAGACTCAACCCAAAGGTTAAGTCAGTTAATTGTAATAGATAAAACAATGCATGGCAACGACCTACTCTCACAGGACCAAAAGTCCAACTACCATCGGCGCTAAGAAGCTTAACTGCTGTGTTCGGCATGGGAACAGGTGTATCCTTCTTGCTACCATCACCACACATTGT
>JACCEK010000005.1 GCA_020112395.1 Aerococcaceae bacterium DSM 111021
TGTTGACCCTTTTTATACTGGTGGTCATCCAGATCGAATTGTTTGGTTGTGTCCGTTGATAAATCAACAGACCCCATTACACATTTGGTGTGTTTATCTTTGTTCAGTTTTCAATGAGCTTTCGTTGCGGTTGTGATGCAACTTTATAAGTATAACATTTATGTGACAAGCATGTCAAGTTTATTTTAAACTTATTTCAAACTTATTTTTAAATGTTTTTGTTTTCGTCACATCTCACGTGACAAGGTCTTAATGATACCATGTTTCATATCATCATGTCAAACCTTTTTTGAACTTCTTTTCAAATCGTTTTGATTTGATCGTCTAGTTCGTCGCTGTCTCAATTGACAACCTTTATATAATACCACGATTTAGATCTCGATGTCAATATTTTATTTAACTTATTTCCACCGACTTTTAAATCGTTCGGTTGCTCTGTTAGCAACCTATATATAGTATCATCTGATGATCCACTCTGTCAATACTATTATTTAGTATTTTTGAAAAACCTTTAATATCCCTACTATAATAAGTTTAGTAACTGCTTTGATTTGTAATTTAACGTTATAATAGTAAAGTTGTGTATAATTTATCCAGTTAACCGTTCAATGTATTTACGGATCATGTATGCTCCTTCTATATAGTCTCCTTAAGTTACAATCAATAATAAGAGATTGGTTCCTTATACTAATTATTTTACTATACATTATTTACTTTATATACACTCCCCTTACTATACTGTATATATATAACTGGAGCCATTGATTTAGCTTCTTACTTATTGGTTGATAGACTTCTGCTAAATTAGTAAGGTGTTTTTTTCTCACCAGGAATATCCCCGGACATATTTTAGAGTTTGATAAGCCATTGTGTAGTTATCTGTGAAATATTGCTTCTTAAATTGATGCGTTCTTTCTATAAAGCATACAGCAAAACGTATATCTTGATTTCTTTATTCCAATGAACTGTGGTGGTCTGACTCCTTGTCTCCTTATTGCACTAATGCCTCAAGACTCCAATCCTCTACAGTTCCTGGTTTTGTATAAACTCGTTAACATCCTCAGGCTTCTAACAATATCCCTTATCTGACATAACTACTGAATAGTCCTATTGCTTATATAGTTTTTTGCATATTATTTATCTTAATCCTTCATTATAAATAAAAACAACATATTCAAATAATTTCTTATAAAAGAGTTGTTAATTTATAATACTTAGAAGTAAAAATCCTTGTTGACTCATATGAAAGTAATGAAATCTAAGTTATTGTTATGCCTATGTGTATATGAAGATATATCTACCGAAATGCATAATATTTAAAATTTGATTATATATAGCTTTAACCGATTTCTGTTCAGTAAATTTTAATTATATGTATTTTCATATGTATATCGTATCTTCAATCATTCACATAATCATACTTTTGCGATCCAAATCTTTCTCTTTTAATAGCCAATAAAGTTAAGTAAAACTCTAATGCTTATAGAAAGATAAAAGTGTAGAAGATTACAGCGCAAACCTACATAACTCTGCAGCCAAATACCCCGTTAGTAATGCAAGTTTTTTGGTCGCATTACCCAGTGAAAATGAGGAGTTTCTATTCACCGGGATAAAACAGTTGTTTGATTAAACAAAGTGCGACGCACTGTGACTTTCAAGGTCAAGTCTGTAACTCTGCCA
The DNA here is from genome assembly GCA_020112395.1 of Aerococcaceae bacterium DSM 111021. Classification (NCBI taxonomy): domain Bacteria; kingdom Bacillati; phylum Bacillota; class Bacilli; order Lactobacillales; family Aerococcaceae; species Aerococcaceae bacterium DSM 111021. The sequence continues at coordinate 1,681 of JACCEK010000005.1, forward strand.
TTGGGCATGAAAAAAATATTCGGATAGAATCATTGTGGCAGAGGGAGAAACATTAGTGTTTAGTTGTACCGAATGAATACTATCACCTATCATAAGAGATGGAAGTGCGAGTGAATAAACACAATAAAATATGATTAATCAAACTCGAGTCCCTTTATTAAATACCTACTGCCATCTGAGACTACTGGTTTACCTCACTTGGAATCGTTATCGAGTGATGACGTTTATGGGGGGAGTATAGGCTGAAGATTATCGTCTTTATATGCATAGACAACGCGCTATTCATTGGTCAGAAACTCTGAAAGATTGGAAGCAACAATCATCTAAGTTTATCTATTCGAGGAACTGGAAATATTTATCGGGACGCTTCCAAGCTTAATTTAGCATCGAAGACCTCCACTTACTTTATCAAAGGCTTTATTGAATAGTCGTGCTGTTAGTCTAGTGTTCTATGACCGAATTAAACGAGCGTTTTACAAAATAATCACTCAAAATGAGAAAAAATATCAGTGATGTAGATTGGATGGCTTACGATAGTTGACGAGTCATTTAAACAAGGTGGAGACAATATATTGAAGGAAACTTGAGGTTGAGGCCAAAGAAATTCGACGGATTGACCCTACTCATTTCACAGTCGACGTTTACGAGTTCAAAATCGCTTGATACTTACCAATGGCACCCAAACATTCGACTACCAGACAATGACAAAAAGGAATAAATAGTCTCACTGCAATTTATATATAAAAGAAAAAACATCGTCTGTATCGAAGCATCTGGGACGGGAAAAACTCATCTGGCAACAGGTCCGAACGACCTTTCAAACGCTTGAAAAGTACTTACCCGCGATTGAAAATAGTTTGACATACACGTTATCCAATAGGATTATTGAAGGCACCAATAACAAAATCAAGAACATAAAACGCAGCGGGTATGGATATCTGAACTTTAATTACTTACGTTATCGTATTTTGATTACTCAGAACTTACTGGTTAGATAGACCAAAAAGAGACGTCCGCTCTTCTTTAAAGATGAGAACACAACACAAACTATCGTTGCATAGAGAGTCACTTAAACATAGGAATAAAAAAAGAGATATAGATTTAAAATCTACATCTCTTTTTTTGATCTAATATGGAGGATAGCGGGATCGAACCGCTGACCTCCTGCGTGCAAGGCAGGCGCTCTCCCAGCTGAGCTAATCCCCCATTATATCAATCGGGAAGACAGGATTCGAACCTGCGACCCCTTGGTCCCAAACCAAGTGCTCTACCAAGCTGAGCTACTTCCCGAAACTATACGCACCCTGTAGGAGTCGAACCTACAACCGCCTGATTCGTAGTCAGGTACTCTATCCAATTGAGCCAAGGGTGCAACTATTTAATTAACTAACACAAATGTGTTATGCCGAGGGCCGGAATCGAACCGGCACGGTAGTCACCCACCGCAGGATTTTAAGTCCTGTGCGTCTGCCAGTTCCGCCACCCCGGCAAAATGCCGATAGTACTTACAATCTGGCTATAAAATGTTCCTTCTAGTTTACAACAAAATGAGTCTTCAAATCTCAATAAGATTAAGCCATTTGCCGGAGTCGAACCGGCGACCTCTTCCTTACCATGGAAGCGCTCTACCTGCTGAGCTAAAACGGCAAATATCATATTTGAATTTGTGTAAAAAAAAAGACTCCGCAAGTAGGGCTCGAACCTACGACATCATGATTAACAGTCATGCGCTCTACCAGCTGAGCTATTGCGGAATGACTAAAAATAAACAATGCATGGCAACGACCTACTCTCACAGGACCAAAAGTCCAACTACCATCGGCGCTAAGAAGCTTAACTGCTGTGTTCGGCATGGGAACAGGTGTATCCTTCTTGCTACCATCACCACACATTGT
>JACCEK010000006.1 GCA_020112395.1 Aerococcaceae bacterium DSM 111021
ACAATGCATGGCAACGACCTACTCTCACAGGACCAAAAGTCCAACTACCATCGGCGCTAAGAAGCTTAACTGCTGTGTTCGGCATGGGAACAGGTGTATCCTTCTTGCTACCATCACCACACATTGTTTGTGTTATATATAAGTAATCTATTAGATCACTCAAAACTGAATATCAACATGTATTTCTCTTAACTGCCAACCAGAATTGGTTCGTGGTTAAGTCCTCGACCGATTAGTACTCGTCCGCTCCGTACATCACTGTACTTCCACTTCGAGCCTATCTACCTGATCGTCTTTCAGGGGTCTTACTCACTTGCGTGATGGGAAATCTTATCTTGAAGCTGGCTTCGCGCTTAGATGCTTTCAGCGCTTATCCATCCCGCACATAGCTACCCAGCGATGCTCCTGGCGGAACAACTGGTACACCAGCGGTGCGTCCATCCCGGTCCTCTCGTACTAAGGATAGCTCTTCTCAAATTTCCTGCGCCCGCGACGGATAGGGACCGAACTGTCTCACGACGTTCTGAACCCAGCTCGCGTACCGCTTTAATGGGCGAACAGCCCAACCCTTGGGACCGACTTCAGCCCCAGGATGCGATGAGCCGACATCGAGGTGCCAAACCTCCCCGTCGATGTGAACTCTTGGGGGAGATAAGCCTGTTATCCCCAGGGTAGCTTTTATCCGTTGAGCGATGGCCCTTCCATGCGGTACCACCGGATCACTAAGCCCGACTTTCGTCCCTGCTCGACTTGTAGGTCTCGCAGTCAAGCTCCCTTATGCCTTTGCACTCTGCGAATGATTTCCAACCATTCTGAGGGAACCTTTGGGCGCCTCCGTTACTCTTTAGGAGGCGACCGCCCCAGTCAAACTGCCCACCTGACACTGTCTCCCGTAGTTTATACGCGGGTTAGAGTGGTCATTCATCAAGGGTAGTATCCCACCAACGCCTCCAGGTAGACTGACGTCCACCCTTCTTAGGCTCCTACCTATCCTGTACATGATCAACAAACACTCAATATCAAGTTGCAGTGAAGCTCCATGGGGTCTTTCCGTCCTGTCGCGGGTAACCGGCATCTTCACCGGTACTATAATTTCACCGAGTCTCTCGTTGAGACAGTGCCCAAATCATTACGCCTTTCGTGCGGGTCGGAACTTACCCGACAAGGAATTTCGCTACCTTAGGACCGTTATAGTTACGGCCGCCGTTTACTGGGGCTTCAATTCGTACCTTCGCTTGCGCTAAGCACTCCTCTTAACCTTCCAGCACCGGGCAGGCGTCAGCCCTTATACGTCACCTTTCGGTTTAGCAAAGACCTGTGTTTTTGATAAACAGTTGCTTGGGCCTATTCACTGCGGCTGATGTTACCATCAGCACCCCTTCTCCCGAAGTTACGGGGTCATTTTGCCGAGTTCCTTAACGAGAGTTCTCTCGCTCACCTTAGTGTTCTCCACTCGACTACCTGTGTCGGTTTGCGGTACGGGTTATAATAAATTCGCTAGAAGCTTTTCTCGACAGTTTGATTACTCACCTTCGCTACTTAATTCGCTCCCGGTCACAACTCGTTCTTAGTGGACGTAAGCATTTGACTCACATCCAAACTTGTTGCTTCGACATCCTATTCCATCAGGATGCGTGAGGTCACCTCCTGTGTCCCTCCATCACTCAAACATTTATTATAAGTACAGGAATCTCTACCTGTTGTCCATCGCCTATACCTGTCGGCTTCAGCTTAGGTCCCGACTAACCCTGGGCGGACGAGCCTTCCCCAGGAAACCTTAGTCATTCGGTGGACGGGATTCTCACCCGTCTTGCGCTACTCATACCGGCATTCTCACTTCTATACGTTCCACAGCTCCTTACGGTACTGCTTCACCACATATAGAACGCTCTCCTACCACTCAACCCTAAGGTTGAATCCACATCTTCGGTGTTCAGTTTAGCCCCGGTACATTTTCGGCGCAGGGTCACTCGACTAGTGAGCTATTACGCACTCTTTCAAGGATGGCTGCTTCTGAGCCAACCTCCTAGTTGTCTATGCAACCCCACATCCTTTTCCACTTAACTGATACTTTGGGACCTTAGATGGTGGTCTGGGCTGTTTCCCTTTCGACTACGGATCTTATCACTCGCAGTCTGACTCCCAGAGATAAGCAATTGGCATTCGGAGTTTATCTGGATTCAGTAAGACGTATGTCCCCCTAGTCCAAACAGTGCTCTACCTCCAACGCTCTTACTCTGAGGCTATACCTAAATATATTTCGGAGAGAACCAGCTATCTCCAAGTTCGATTGGAATTTCTCCGCTACCCACATGTCATCCAAACATTTTTCAACATGTCCTGGTTCGGTCCTCCAGTGCGTCTTACCGCACCTTCAACCTGCACATGGGTAGGTCACTTGGTTTCGGGTCGACGACATCTGACTTGCGCCCTATTCAGACTCGCTTTCGCTACGGCTCCGCTTCTTCAGCTTAACCTTGCCAACTATCGTCACTCGCCGGTCCATTCTACAAAAGGTACGCCATCACCCATTAACGGGCTCTGACTACTTGTAAGCACACGGTTTCAGGTACTATTTCACTCCCCTCCCGGGGTGCTTTTCACCTTTCCCTCACGGTACTTGTTCACTATCGGTCACTAGGTAGTATTTAGCCTTACCAGATGGTCCTGGCAGATTCCGACGGAATTTCTCGTGTTCCGCCGTACTCAGGATACTCTTAGGTATATAAAGTGTTTCGTCTACGGGGCTCTCACCCTTTACAGCTGGCCTTCCCATGCCATTCGACTACATTCTATAATTCCACGTTAGAGTCCTACAACCCCGACGTGCATGCACGTCGGTTTGGGCTCTTCCCGTTTCGCTCGCCGCTACTCAGGGAATCGATTTTTCTTTCTCTTCCTGCAGGTACTTAGATGTTTCAGTTCTCTGCGTCTACCTCACTTGCGTGTAACAGCCATTAGCTGTTGGGTTCCCCCATTCGGAAATCTCTGGATCTTAGCTTACTTACAGCTCCCCAAAGCATATCGGTGTTCGTCCCGTCCTTCATCGGCTCCTAGTGCCAAGGCATTCACCGTGCGCCCTTTGTTTCTTAACCACATATTTCTCGCGCTATTACTCTTTTTAAACTCTGTAGTGTTACCTACAGACTCGGTCAATTCTTTGGTCTTGATTTAATTTTTGGTAAAATTATATCTTCATTTAAGAAAATTGTTCTAATACAATCTGTCGCATCGACGGATTATATTAGGTGTTGATATTCAGTTTTCAATGATCTA
>JACCEK010000008.1 GCA_020112395.1 Aerococcaceae bacterium DSM 111021
TGGTTTCCAGCAGATCGTTAATCAGCGCACGACGGGTGGTTTCATCCAGACGCACGGTCACGGTCACCAGCAGATCAATATCGCTATGCGGTTTCAGGCCGCCATCCACCGCGCTGCCATACAGATGCACGGCCAGCAGGGTCGGTTCCAGATGACGTTCAATCACGCCCACCACTTCAGACAGCTGGGTGCTCACTTCCGCAATCACCGCTTCACGCATAATGTTCAGTTTGGTTTTCGGACGGCTGCCCTGCTGGGTCACATCGTTGCTGCTCCACAGCATCAGGCAACGGCCCACCGCATAACGCGCCTGCTGTTTGCTCGCACGCGGCATGCTCTGCACGCCAAAAAAGCAATCATAGCACGCCATAAACACCGCCACCGCACCATTACCGCCGCTACGTTCGGTCAGGGTACGGCTCCAATTACGGCTACGCATACTCTTCCTTTTTCAATATTATTGAAGCATTTATCAGGGTTATTGTCTCATGAGCGGATACATATTTGAATGTATTTAGAAAAATAAACAAATAGGGGTTCCGCGCACATTTCCCCGAAAAGTGCCACCTAAATTGTAAGCGTTAATATTTTGTTAAAATTCGCGTTAAATTTTTGTTAAATCAGCTCATTTTTTAACCAATAGGCCGAAATCGGCAAAATCCCTTATAAATCAAAAGAATAGACCGAGATAGGGTTGAGTGGCCGCTACAGGGCGCTCCCATTCGCCATTCAGGCTGCGCAACTGTTGGGAAGGGCGTTTCGGTGCGGGCCTCTTCGCTATTACGCCAGCTGGCGAAAGGGGGATGTGCTGCAAGGCGATTAAGTTGGGTAACGCCAGGGTTTTCCCAGTCACGACGTTGTAAAACGACGGCCAGTGAGCGCGACGTAATACGACTCACTATAGGGCGAATTGAGTGAAGGCCGTCAAGGCCTAGGCGCGCCGGATCCCCCGGGCCATAC
>JACCEK010000009.1 GCA_020112395.1 Aerococcaceae bacterium DSM 111021
TGTTCTATTCTTAAGTACTTACCGCACGATGTCACATCACTCCCCCCCTTTCCCTCCTCTTTCTTCTCCCTCTTTTTCCCCCTCTCTTCCTCCTTCCCCCTCTCTCTCTCTCCCCTTCTCCTTTTCTCCTTCTCTTTTTCCCTTCTTTCCCTTCTCTTTTCTTCCCTTCCCCTCCTTCTTCTCCCCCTTTTCTTCTTTTTCTCTTCTCTTTCCCTCCCTCCCCTTTTCTCTCCTCTCCTCCCCTTTCCCTCCCTTCTTTCCTCTTTTCTCCCCTTCTCCTCCTCTCCCTTCTTTTTTCCTTCTCCCTTCCTCTCCCTCCTCTTTCTCTCCCTCCCCTTCTTTTCTTTTTTCTTCTCCTCCCCTTCCTCACCATCCCCTCTCTCCATCTCTCTCTTCCCCCCTTCCCTTTCTTCCTTCTTTCCCCCCTTTCCCCTCTCCCCTCCTCTCTTCCTCTTTTCCTTTCCCCATCCCCCTTCCTCCTTTTCCTCCTTCCTCGCCGCCCCTCTCCCCCTCTTCTTTCTTTTCTTTTCTTTAATAGTTTTTATTTCCCATCTTTGCTTTTCATATATTCACATCCTTCTATTCGTTCGTGTCTCTCCCTTTTCTTTTTTTCTTCTTTTTTTCCCCCTTCTTCTTACTTCCCCCCCTTTCCTCTTCCCCTTTTTCTTTTCGTCTTCCCTCCTTTCCCTCTTTTCTTTCCCCGCCCCTCCTTTCTCTTACTACGTTC
>JACCEK010000010.1 GCA_020112395.1 Aerococcaceae bacterium DSM 111021
TTCATACAGATTTAACAGACGACCATCGTATGAAGCAATACTTTATCAACATGGTGAAAGAGACAAAAGAAGGAGGAGTAAAAGGGGTGTGGGAGAAAAAAAGACAGGTTCCGGATTTGGTATAATAAGGAACCTGGCAGAGATGGAAGCAAAAGAGATGAAAAACGGGCTCTCCGCCTGGTAAGGGAGGAAGGGCGAAAAAAAAGACAACCAAAGAAAGGAGGGGAGCCCATGCAGGAGGAGATCACAAACGGCGGGACATTAAAAGAGATCGAACAGTCTTTATTTAGACATATGCAAAAACAATATGGTCATCTCCTTCAACAGGTGTTGGAGGAAATCGACCGCACATTGGCAGAACAGCGGGACAAGAAACGATATGCGCTCAAAGATAAGAGGAAGAGCAGACTCCAAACGCTATTTGGAGAGGTGGAAGTGAAGCGAAACTACTACTTGGACCGTGAAAAAAAGGGGGATACGTAGTTACGCGATGTCTTTCGCAAGGTCGATGGGGCGCAGGGAGTGAGTCCGCTAGGAGAGGAGACAGAGGTGAATCTCGCCGTGACGGGGGCTTCGTATCGACAGGCTGCGCAGTCGCTTGAAAAGCTGGTGGGGTATGCATGTATGAGTCACG
>JACCEK010000011.1 GCA_020112395.1 Aerococcaceae bacterium DSM 111021
GGGGCAAGAAGGCGCCCACGAGGGGGGGAGAGGGAGACCAAGAGGCCATGAGCACATAAACGGGGCGACGCACAGCCAACGAAGAAAGCAGAGCGATCGCGAGGGCCCCGGGGCGGGTCCCCGCCGTCTTGTCGTAGAGGCGAAAGGCAAAAGGAAACGCTTGAGTCATCGTATGAACCATGAGCCAAACGAGAGAATGTCCCCAAATCGATTTTTTCTCTGCGTGACAATAGTGCCAATCACACCCTTGAATGGCGTGTGTTGCCCGTGACGAGGGCTTCGTTTTTTGGCAAATCGTATCATCGATCGAAACAAAAATGGGTTGATTCTCTCGTTTCGAGCTGCGTTCGACACGATGAAGCACCCACTGTTGGAGTTTGCGAAGCAGCGTCTCTTCCTCCCATGAGCTTTTCGTGAAAAAATGGCTCAGAGTCGTGCGATGGTTCGGATGAAAACTCCCATGATGTAGATCGGTCAGTGTTCCCGAAAAGCCCTTTGTAATCATCGCATCCACGATATGAACGAGATGCTTCATGACAGGTTTCGAGAAATAAAGGGCCAACCCCAACATCGTCAAAAACTTGTGGATTCCTTGGTGATGTGCTAATCTATTCAT
>JACCEK010000012.1 GCA_020112395.1 Aerococcaceae bacterium DSM 111021
TCCATGTCAAGCGACAAAAGGTATGCAATTTTATACAAATTATTGAATATCCTTATTTGCCATTTCATACATTTTTTAATTGCCAAAAACAGTTCTGAATACAGTAGCTTATCTTCATGTTCCTAAATCAACAAACAATAAAATTTAACAGAGACATTCTAAAATAGAATTATAGAATGACTTTCCACCATAAAATCCGAGTAACTATTCACCCCGATAGTAGTATGTAAAGAATCGCAACACAAATAGGGCATCCCCGTAATAGAAAATGCCCTAAGTGGTAGAAAGAACGCGATCAAGCGTGTCACCCGTCAACAGAAGACATAACGAATCCCACACGTTTTTTTCGTGTTTCGTCAGTGTGGAAACGATGCTTCTTGTGATACAAAAAGACTGGGCGAATGTTTCTACGCGAACCGTACCCGAAATGTTCTCTTTCACTTTGACCATGCGCAGATCGCGTTCGGCTTGGTTGTTGTCACAGGGAACATGCACTTCCCGTAAGAAACGCCACGCTTCTTCCTTTCGTTTCTGAAGCCGTCGAACAAAAGCGAGTGCTTTTTTCGGAAGAGGCGTCGCCGTTTCCAATCGGTGTTGTGCTCTTTT
>JACCEK010000013.1 GCA_020112395.1 Aerococcaceae bacterium DSM 111021
CGGTCAATTCTTTGGTCTTGATTTAATTTTTGGTAAAATTATATCTTCATTTAAGAAAATTGTTCTAATACAATCTGTCGCATCGACGGATTATATTAGGTGTTGATATTCAGTTTTCAATGATCTACATCAACTACATAACATATGATATGTCAGTAGTGATGGAGGATAGCGGGATCGAACCGCTGACCTCCTGCGTGCAAGGCAGGCGCTCTCCCAGCTGAGCTAATCCCCCGTACTGGAAATATATATTACAATGTTTTTTGTTTGCTGTCAACTGTTTTTATTAATAAAATAACAATCTTTCAGCAATGGGCCTGAGTGGACTCGAACCACCGACCTCACCCTTATCAGGGGTGCGCTCTAACCAGCTGAGCTACAGGCCCGGAGTTATATAATCCTCAAACCCTAGAGGCTTGAAATTATTAAAGCTCACTCAAAACTGAACAAAGATAAACCACTTTATGCTGTAACAGGTTCCATGTCTCCTTAGAAAGGAGGTGATCCAGCCGCACCTTCCGATACGGCTACCTTGTTACGACTTCACCCCAATCATCTATCCCACCTTCGACGGCTCCCTCCATAAATGGT
>JACCEK010000014.1 GCA_020112395.1 Aerococcaceae bacterium DSM 111021
CCCTTTTCCTTCTCTTCCCTTCCCTCCTTCTCCTCCTTTTTCCTTCCCTTTCCCGGTGCCCTTTTCCTTGCTTCTCATGCCTTTTCCTTCTTGCCTCCCCCCTGTCCTCGTGTTCTTTCCCTACCCCCTCCTTCTTCTTTTGCCCTCCTTCCTTCCCCCTCTTCCTCTTTTTTCACCGCTCCCGCTGTTCCCCCCCTTCTTTCCTCTTTCTCCCCCTCCTCCCCCCGCTTTCTCCCCCTTCCCTCCCCTTTCTCCCCACTCCCTCCCCCCCTTCTCCCTCCTCCCCTCCCCCCCCTGCTTCCTGACTCGCCATTCCCTTCACAGGACGTGTTGTTGCTTTAACAGCTGTTCCAGATGCCTCTTTCGCGAGTGACGCATTCGGTCACGTGGTCTCCCTTGCGCCCACTCTTGTTGCCGTTCTTTCCCCCGTTCATGGTACCATTTTCCCAGTATTCCCTCCCTGCCCTTCTTTTTGTTTCCCCCCCTCCTGGTGCTCTGCCCT